>NZ_LZKF01000172.1:0-5736 GCF_001672665.1 Mycobacterium sp. E2238
ATGTCATCCCACGATTCGTCGTAGGCGGGGGCCGCGGATCCGGGTGACGACTCGTGCAGCGCCAGGCATTCGTCGGCCTCCTGACGCGCGGCGGCCAGATCGGTCACCGTGGCCGGCCCGCTGACGCCGGCCAACAAGGCCACCCCTTCGGGCAGGGCCGCTTCGAGACCGGTGACCCAGCGGCGCGCCACCGCGGCCTGCTCTCCGGGCAGCACGGTGTAGATGGTGTTGCCTGCCAAGGCGCTGCGACCGGGCCGTGACCAGCCGAACCCGGCGGTGGCGCGCTCAAACGCCAGCAGTAGGGCGGTGTCGCGCTTGGCGCCGACGGATGCCTGCAGCGCGATCACCCGCAGGCCGCTCTGCGGCAGGCCGAGCTTGCTTGCCGCCGTGGCGGAGTCAACGCTGCCTTCCAGTAACCGGATCACCAGTTCGGATTCGACCTGCCGCTCAAGGTCGGCGCTGGCCTGTGACCGCAGCAGGTGCAGGGCTACCGTCTGCGCGCCCTCTGCCAAGGCCGCCCTCCGAGAATCGTCCAGTGGCTCGGAGCAGGCGACCCACACCGACCCCATCAGTTCTCGGCCCGAGCGCACCGCCACGACCATGCGCCCGGTGACGCCGGATTCCGCATCGCCCTCGACGAACGATGGCTCGTCCGAATTCGCGAGATGCGTGAACACGCCACGGGCGTGGAATAGTGCGCGCAGCCGGTCCGGGGTCTGTCGGCCCAGAATGGTCTCGACCTGCGCCGGGTCGACGTGTTGCTGCAGCCGTGAATAGGCCAGCACGCGCAGCAGCGCGTCGTGAATGACGACGGGACTGCCGACCGTGTCCGCCACGCTGTCGGCCAGCGCGAAAAGATCAGTGGGGCCTCGGCCGGCCGCGGTTTCGCGGCCCTCCAGCACCAGCCCGTAGATGATCGCGGCGACCTCGCTCCAGGACAGCCTGTCGTCGACCAGCATCACCGCGCCGACGCCGGCGCCCTCGTCGAACGTCATCGGCTCGGCGTCGCCGCGCGTCAACACCAGGATTGCGTGTGCCGACTTCGCCCAGCGCACCGCCTCGCTGGGCGTTGCGGCACCGATCGCCAGGAAAACATCACCGGCCACCGCGCGCTCACCCTCGCGTATCGCCACGCTGCGCAGCTCAGTGGACCTGGGCACCGATGACCAACCCAGCCGGACCCCGTAACCACCCAGCACATTCACCAAGCGGTCCAAAGTGATCACGAGCGCTCCCAAGCCGGCCGAGAAATGAGACCCGATGCCCCTTTATCTTCCCGCTGACCTGACGCTTCTCGTACGCCGATCGGTTAACGCGCGTGCACTTCGTGCGTCAAGTGTGTTCGAGGGGGCCCTTCACACACCGCTATAGCCCGAAAGGCTCAGAGGATGTGCATGCCCTGGGCCAATTGCGTGACCCCCACGACCGTGAAGACGGTGACCAGGATTTGCCGGTGGTAGGCGCGCACCCAGTCGTGCAGCTGCCGCAGCACGGCCTGGGTTCGAGCCGGCGCGGCCACGTAACCGACCAGGATCATTTCGACGACGGAATACATCAGGAGGACGAACGCGATCGAGGCGCTGACCTGGGTGGCGACCGCTGCCCGCGAGGCCACGATGATCGCGAGGATGAACAGCACGCCGTCGACCGGCACTGAGGCCAGCCCGACCACCCAGGCGATCCACAGTGATCCTTTCTCCCACGCGCGGTGGGCGCGGTGGAGCAGGCGGTGCATGCCGGAACGCTCTTCGGCGGAGACATCCCGTGCGCGGCTCAGAAATCGCGGGACCGCGATCGGCGCATCCGGGCCCGCGGGGCCCCCCGATGCCCCGGCCTTCACCCGCTGCCGCGTCGAGAAGCGCACGGCCATGACCGCGGCGATCGACAACGCGAGGATGCCCAGCGCGATTTGGATGTGCGGGAGGGTGGAGTTCGCGGCCGGGGCGGCCGAACCGTGCCGGTGGGAGCCGAACGCGGATGTGAAGTTGAGCAGCATCAGCGGGGCAAGCAGCTCGGGCACACATACGGTGAGGCCGCCGACCCAGTAGGCAAGCAGATTCGGCCCGGGGCGCGGCCGGGAGATCATCAACAGGGCGAGGCCCAGACGCACTGGATTGAGTGCCGCCAGTATCCCCAGCCCCAGCACTGACCCCCACATTGGCGCAGCTCTACCCGCGGCCGTGGGCGTCTAAACGCCGGCACTAGCGGATTGTGACCCTGTGCGTCAATTCACATCCCGCCGCCGGTCGAGTCCGCCTTGGCGGCGAATTATCACCCCCTGCAACAACTTCGAACAACGCCCCCGCACCCGTGAACACCCACCCAACGCGGCGTGAACACGCGGGGGAGATGCGATGGTCAGACCGGCGGCTCGGTGCCGCTGCGGCAACGGCAGAGCCAGCACCCCGCTCCGCTGCCACGTCAACCCCAAGATGAATTCATTGTAGGCGGCGTCGGGACAAAGCTTTGTTTTGCTGAGTGGCGGGAACGCGCGTACAACAAATCCACGGGTTACGAATCTCTTATGTAGGAACGAAATTCACAGGTTTGACCGCACCTGCGGCCGGGTACTTGCGGACCCGTGGAGTGCGACATCCAATGTCGTAGTGCCAGCCTGTTAATGGTTCGCTGGTGCGCCGACGGAAGCCCCCGCGGAGCGGCATATGCGGTTCCCGGGTTACCGTTGGCGTTGCGGACGGTATTGCGATTCGGGTCGGGGACACAAACTGGGGCCAGGACCGCAGCCATCACGGTCACATCACGACGGGGATCTCCGCGAAGCTCATCGGCGCTCGCATCGTGCCGGTGGGAAGGTCGCCATACTGGTCGAAACTAACGGCCAATCCTGAAGCGCTGCACCGTTTCTAGTGCTGCGCGCGCAGCGCTTCTGCTCTCATCTCTGTTGTAGGAGGTCGTCAGTTGCAGCTCAATCCGTTCGACGATGACAGCGGCAAATTTTTCGTCTTGGTCAATAATGAGGAACAACACAGCCTTTGGCCCGTCTTCTCCGACGTCCCGGCCGGCTGGCGAGTGGCGTACGGCGAAGCCGACCGCGCCGCCTGTCTCGACTACATCGAACAGAACTGGCCCGACATTCGTCCGAAGAGCATGCGTGACAGGGTGTCCGCTGCTGGTTTGTGATGTGTAGACGGTCTAGGTATGAAAGAGTCGGGAAGGCTTTCGGGGGGGATTTAGTGGGATTCGGTGACCGTGCACTACCGCTGACGCGGGCGCAGCTGGATATCTGGCTCGCGCAGCAAACGGGTCACTTCGATGTGGCGTGGCAGCTCGGCGTGCTCGTGCGGATCGAGGGTGCCGTCGACCGCGCTCTGTTCGAGCAGGCCATGCGTCACGTGGTGGGCGAGGCCGAAAGCATTCGGGCGTGCTTCTTCGAGGTAGACGGCCAGGTCTTTCAGAAGGCGATCGACGCCCCAGACGTCGAGCTGGCGTTCTACGACCTGAGCGACTCGTCCGATCCCGAGCGGGAAGTCCGGGAGAGGGCGTCGGCGATCCAACGGACTCCGATGCCGCTCACCGGTCCGATGATCAACTTCTACCTGTTCCAAACGGCGCCCGATGAGTATTACTGGTTCAGCTGCTGTCACCACATAGCCATCGACGGGCTTGGCATCGCCCTGCTGGGCCGCCGAATCGCGGCTGTTTATTCCGCACTTGCCTCCGGTGCGGCCATATCTCCCGCCTTCTTCGGCACGTTGCGGGATCTCGTCAACAACGAGCTGGAGTACGCGGCATCCACCGATTACGTTTCGGATCAGGCCTATTGGGCTGAGCACCTCCCGTCGGGAAACGAATCCGATTATCGGTTGACCCAGGCCGCCAGCGAGCGCGATCCCTATGCGCCCTCGGCGCCAGTCCAATTGGACTCGTCGGTGGTCGGCTCGATCAAACAGTTGTCCAAGGCGCTGGGCATTCGCCGGTCGTCGGTCCTCACCGCAGCTTGCGCGCTCCTGGTCCGCGGACTTCGCACTGACAATTCCGACGAAGTGGTGCTCGACTTCCCGGTCAGCCGCCGACTGGATCCGGAGTCGAAGACGCATCCCGGAATGCTGGCCGGGGTGGTGCCGCTGGTGCTGAATGCGCCGCCGACGGCGACATTCGCCGACTTTCTGCAGCAGGTCGACACACGCTCACGAGAAGCGCTGCGGCATCAGCGGTTCCCGGTGCACATGCTTGGCGGCGACGGCGGCTTCCGCGGCGCTCCGCAGGCATCCAATCGGGTAGTCGTCAACTTCGTCCCCGCCAGGTTGACCCTCAGCCTCGCGGGTGTGCCCGCGACCGCGACGTACACCACGTTCGGCCCGGTCGGCCACTTCGGACTGTTCTTCCTGGGGTTCGGGGACCAGCAATACCTGAGCACGGTCGGTGTCGGACAACCCTTCTCGAACTTCGACGTCTCGGACTTGGCCGGGCGGTTGCAGGAGCTGTTGGTGGCGATGGCGGCCGATCCTTCGCGGTCGTTGTCGTCGGTGGATCTGCTCGACGAGGTTGAGTGTGTCCGGTTGGGGGAGTTTGGCAATCGAGCGGCTTTAGCCGGGCGGGCCTCACCGTCGGTGTCGGTGCCGGCGCTGTTCGCCGGGCAGGTGGCCCGGGTGCCGGAAGCGGTGGCGGTCTCGAGTGCTGGTTTGTCGGTGTCGTATCGGGAGCTGGACGCGGCGTCGAACCGGTTGGCGCACCATCTGGTGAGCCAGGGCGTGGGGCCGGGATGCACGGTCGCGTTGTTGTTGCCGCGGTCGGCGGAGGCGGTCGCGGCGATGTTGGCGGTGCTCAAGGCTGGGGCGGCGTATTTGCCGATTGATCCGGTGTCGCCGGATTCGCGAATCGGGTTTTTGCTTGGCGATGCGGCACCCGTGGTGGTGGTCACCACTTCGGAGTTGGCCGGCCGCCTCGATGGGCGCGGTATTGCGGTGATCGATGTCGATGATCGGCGCATCGACAGTTTGCCGGACACCGCGCTGCCGGAGCCGGATGCCGATGGTCTGGCGTATCTGATCTACACCTCGGGGACCACGGGTGTGCCCAAAGGTGTTGGGGTGACGCATCGCAACGTGACCCAGTTGATCGGTTCGCTGGATGCGGGATTGCCCGCGCCAGGGGTGTGGTCGCACGCTCATTCGCTGGCTTTTGACGTGTCGGTGTGGGAGATCTTTGCCCCGTTGCTGCGCGGTGGGCGGGTGGTGGTGGTCGATGACGACACCGCGCGCTCACCGGAGGATTTGCATGCGGTGCTGGTCGCTGAACGGGTGAGTGTGTTGACCCAGACGCCGTCGGCGGTGGCGATGCTGGACCCGGCCGGTTTGGACGGTGTGGCGGTGGTGCTGGCCGGAGAGGCCTGCCCGCCCGAGGTGGTGGACCGGTGGGCGCCGGGTCGGGTGCTGGTCAACGCCTATGGGCCGACCGAGACCACGATGTGCGTGGCGATCAGCGCGCCCCTGACGCCGGGTTCCGGGGCGCCCCCGATTGGTTCGCCGGTGCCCGAGGCGGGGTTGTTCGTGCTCGACGGCTGGTTGCGGCCGGTGCCGCCCGGGGTGGTGGGCGAGTTGTATGTGGCCGGGGCCGGGGTGGCCGCCGACTATATGAGCCGGGCCGGGTTGACCGGGTCGCGGTTTGTGGCGTGCCCCTTCGGGGCGCCCGGTGACCGGATGTATCGGACCGGGGATTTGGTGTGTTGGGGCGGGGATGGGCAGCTGCGGTATTTGGGCCGTGCCGATGAGTGCG
>NZ_LZKF01000173.1:0-4733 GCF_001672665.1 Mycobacterium sp. E2238
CCTCGCCGGCGGCGAACAGGCCGGGCAGTTCCGTTTGGCCGTGCACATCGGTGACGACGCCGCCGCAGCTGTAGTGCGCCCCCGGGACGACCGGGATGGGCTGGCGGACGGGGTCGATGCCTGCGGCGCGGCACGCGGCGGTCACGGTCGGAAACCGGGTGGCGAAGCCTTCGATGCCGCGCGCGTCCAGGAAGACGCACGGGTCGCCGGTGGCCTTCAGCCGGGTGTCGATGGCCGCGGCGACGACGTCACGCGGGGCCAGATCGCCCATCGGGTGAACACCGGCCGTCACCGAATTGCCTTGTCGGTCAAGGAGTATCGCGCCCTCACCGCGGATGGCCTCGGTAACCAGCGGACGCCGCCCGCCGGCCCCGCCGAAGAGCATCGTCGGGTGGAACTGGATGAACTCCAGGTCGCTGACCGCGACGCCGGCCCACAGGGCCAGCGCGATCCCGTCACCGGTGGAGCCCTCGGGATTGGTGGTCGCGCCGTAGAGGTGCCCGAGCCCTCCCGACGCCAGGATCACCGCGGGCGCGTTGATGATTCCGTAGCCGTCCACGCTGCCCAGCAGGACCCCGGTGACGGCGGAATCGTCGTGCAGCACCCGCAGGGCCACGTGGCCGGCGCGGATGTCCAGCGTGGCCGCGGCGTGGTCGAGCGCCCGCTGCACCTCGGCTCCGGTGGCGTCGCCGCCGGCGTGCACGATCCGCCGCCGCGAGTGCCCACCCTCGCGCGTCACGTCCCAGCGGCCCGGCGATGCCTCGTCGAATCGCGCTCCGGCGCCGACCAATTCGGACACCGCCCGGTACCCGTCGGCGACGATGGAATACACCGCGTCGGGGTCGCACAGGCCGGCGCCGGCCGTCAGGGTGTCCGCGACGTGCGCCTCCACCGAGTCGTCGTTGTCGGGCAGGACGACCGCGATGCCGCCCTGCGCGTAGTGGGTCGCGGTCCCCCCCTTCGCCTGGTCCGCCTTGCTCAGCACGACGACGCTGCGGCCGGCGCGATGGGCGGCCAGCGCCGCGGCCAATCCGGCCACGCCGGTGCCGATGACGACAACGTCGGCGCTATGGGTCCAGGCGGGGCGGACGGTCATTCGCCGCCGCCCGGCTGGCCGATTTCGATCATTCGCTGCACGCTGCGGCGGCCCGCCGCCGCGATCTCCGGGTCGACATCGACTTCGTCGGCCCCGTCCACCAGGCAGCGCAGCAGGGCCGCGGGCGTGATCATCTTCATGTACTTGCAGGACGCCCGGTCGTTGACCGCGCGGAAGTCGACCTGCGGGGCGGCCCGGCGCAGCTGATGCAGCATGCCGACCTCGGTGGCGACCAGCACCTTGCGCGCCTGGGTCTGGTGCGCCGCGTCGAGCATGCCGCCGGTGGACAGGATCTTCACTCGATCCGCCGGGAAGGCGCCCTCGCCGGCGAGGTACAAAGCCGAAGTGGCACAACCGCATTCGGGATGCACGTAGAGGTCGGCGTCGGGGTTCGCCCGCGCCTGCTCGGACAGCTCGTCGCCGTTGATCCCGGCGTGTACGTGGCATTCACCGGCCCACACGTGCATGTTGGTGCGGCCGGTCACCCGGCGCACATGGGCCCCGAGGAACTGGTCCGGGCAGAACAGCACCTCGCAGTCGGGGTCGATGGACTCGACCACGTCCACCGCGTTGGACGAGGTGCAGCAGATGTCGGTGAGCGCCTTCACCGCGGCGGTGGTGTTGACGTAGGAGACGACAACGGCGCCGGGGTGCTCGTCGCGCCAGGCGCGCAGCTCGTCGGGGGTAATGGAGTCGGCAAGCGAGCAGCCGGCCCGCTGATCCGGGATGAGGACCGTCTTGTCGGGGCTGAGGATCTTGGCGGTCTCGGCCATGAAGTGCACCCCGCAGAACACGATGGTGTCCTCGGGTGCCTCGGCGGCGATCCGCGAGAGCGCCAGTGAGTCGCCGACATGGTCGGCGACGTCCTGGATGGCGGGCAGCTGGTAGTTGTGCGCGAGCACGGTGGCGCCGCGCAGCTTCGCCAGTCGGCGAATCTCGGCGGCCCACTGCTCGTCGCCCTCGACACCGGCGTAACCCGCGGGTGAATTCGTGACTTCGGCCATCATGTCTTCGGCGAGCGTGTCCATGCGATTTACAACCGTCACGGCGGCTCCTTTCAGCCCGAGAGGTTTTCGACTTATAATCGAAAACATGGCCCATGGTAACACCGCCCACGAAGTGCTCGCGGTCGTATTCCAGGTTCGCCATGTCGCCGAGCAGGTTACGAAGGGCCGCCCGACGGAAAAACCGCAGCTTAACGTGCTGTTATGGCAGCGTGCCAAGGACCCGCAGCGCGGCGCCTGGTCGCTGCCCGGCGGGCAGCTGCGCAACGACGAGGACATCACCACCTCCGTGCTGCGACAGCTGGCCGAGAAGGTGGACCTCAAAGAGCTCGCGCACTTAGAACAGCTGGCGGTGTTCTCCGACCCGAACCGGGTGCCGGGCGACCGGGTGATCGCGTCGACCTTCCTGGGATTGGTGCCCTCCCCCGCGACCCCCGAGCTGCCGCCGGACACCCGCTGGCATCCGGTGAGCTGCCTGCCGCCGATGGCCTTCGACCACGGCCCGATGGTGACGCACGCGCACGCCCGACTGATCGCCAAGCTGTCCTACACCAACCTCGGATTCGCCTTGGCGCCAAAGGAATTCGCGCTTTCTACACTCCGCGACATCTACGGCGCCGCGCTCGGCTACCAAGTCGACGCGACGAACCTGCAGCGGGTGCTGGTCCGCCGCGGCGTGATCAGCCAGACCGGCACCATCGCGCAGTCGGGCCGCAGCGGCGGGCGGCCCGCGGCCCTGTACCACTTCACCGATTCCCGGCTGCGGGTCACCGATGAATTCGCCGCGTTGCGGCCCCCCGGCTAGGCTCGCGGAAAGCGTCTTTCGGGTGACGCGATCGTAAATGGAGCAGTGGCGCGTCCGACTCTGCACGCGCGGGCAAGAAGTCGCTCACAGTCCGGCGATTACGTTTTGGTTACCTGCCGTTCGTGCGCGACAATGCCCGATGGCCTAGAAGGGAGCCCAATGGCTGAGCTCGGCAATCTGGCAGGCACGCATGGCGCGGAGTGGATCGCCCGGCCGCCCCACGAGGAACTGCAGCGCAAAGTACGCCCGCTGCTGCCCTCGGACGATCCGTTCTACCAACCCCCACTGGGCTTTCAACACGCCGAGCCGGGCACGGTGCTGCGTTCGCGCGACGTCGAACTGGCATTTTTGGGTTTGATCCCGCAGCCCGTCAAGGCCATCCAGCTGCTCTACCGGACGATGGACATGCACGGCGAGCCGGAGGCGGCGGCGACCACCGTGATAGTCCCGGCCGAGCTCGCCCCGGAACGCCCGTGCCCGCTGCTCTCGTACCAGTGCGCGATCGACGCCGTGTCGTCCCGATGCTTCCCGTCCTACGCGCTGCGGCGCCGGGCGAAGGCCCTCGGCTCGATCGGCCAGCTCGAACTCTTCCTGATCGCCGCCGCCGTCGCCGAGGGCTGGGCCGTCTCCGTGCCGGACCACGAGGGGCTGCAGGGCCTGTGGGGCGCGCCGTACGAGCCCGGCTATCGCGTCTTGGACGGCATCCGGGCCGCCCTGGGTTCCGAACGCCTCGGGCTGTCCCCGTTGGCGCCGGTCGGGCTGTGGGGCTACTCCGGCGGCGGGCTGGCCAGCGCCTGGGCCGCCGAGGTCTGCGCCGAGTACGCGCCCGAACTGGACATCGTCGGAGCGGTGCTGGGATCACCGGTCGGCGACCTGGGCAACACCTTCCGCAGGCTTAACGGCAGCTTTCTCTCGGGTCTGCCCGCGCTGGTGGTATCCGCGCTCGCTCACATCTATCCCGAGCTGGACAGGGTGATCAAAGAGCACAGCAACGAGGAGGGGCGAGCCCTGCTCGAGTCGCTCGAGAAGATGACCACTGTGGAGGCGGTCGTCCGGATGGCCGGCAAGAACATGGGCGACTACCTCGACGAGCCGCTCGAGAGCATCCTGTCGACGCCCGAGGTGATGCACGTGTTCGAGAGCATCAAGCTGGGCGTGGCCGTGCCGACGCCGCCGGTGCTGATCGTGCAGGCCGTCCACGACTACCTCATCGACGTGAAAGACATCGACGTGCTCGCCGACGCCTATTCGTCCGGCGGCGCCCAGGTGACCTACCACCGGGACGCCTTCAACGAGCACATGCTGCTACACCCGCTGTCGGCGCCGATGACGCTGCGCTGGCTCACGGACCGGTTCGACCGCCGCCCGCTGACCGAGCACCTCATCCGGACCACCTGGCCGACGATGTTCCACCCGATGACCTACGTCGGGATGGCGCGGCTGGCCAAGATCGCGGCCAAGGTCGTCTTCGGCCGGAGCATTCACCGCCGTCCGCTATGACACGGCCGCTTCCGCGGCACCCCCGGCTCCCAGCGGCAGCGCATCGGAAGCCCGGCCGCCCGGCGGAAGGGCGCCCAGGTCGTCACGGGCGTCGGCGGCCGCCAGCACCGCATACACCAGCGCGGCGATAGCGGCGGGCCACAGCAGGGTCAGCGCGATCTGCAACGGGTTCTGGGCGAAGAACACCGGGGGCGCCTGGACGACGTACGCCACCGACGGGGCCTTGGACAGCGGCACCGCGTCGAAGTTCAACGCGCCGTAGAAGACCCGGACCAGCGCGGCCCCGGTAGCCGTCGCGGCCGCGGCGGCGGTCAACAGGCCGGTCGAC
>NZ_LZKF01000174.1:0-668 GCF_001672665.1 Mycobacterium sp. E2238
ACGACCGCGCGGCAGGCCGGAAAGACGGACGCGTAGTTCACCACGCCCACGACCTTGACGTGGTCGAAATGCGGCACGTCGCTGAAATCAGTTCCGCCGAAACACAGGAGGGCCCGCTCACCCAGCTCCGCGCACGCCGCGCCGATCAGAGCGACCGTGTCGGCCGGCGATTCGGCAACCGGCATGCTGCCAAAGCCGAAGCAAATCGGCGGTGTCCCCTTCGCGATCCACGACAACACCTCGTCGTCGGTATCGGTGGGCAGCTCCATCGTCAGCGATCCAACGAAAGGACGCTGGCCGCCCCATTTCGCCCATTCGGCAGCGAGCCCGGGGAAGCACACCTCGTCGTAGGCCTGGATTTCCAATGACCCACGTTCTGCGATCCGTCGCGGCGAGGCAACCGTGGCCGTGGGCAAGCCGAGTTCACGGCGCTGGCGGTCCTCGGCCCTCTTGTTCATGCGCCAGCACACCCAGTCGTACACCGCCATTCCGGTGCGAACCATCGGCCCCGGCAGCATCGGAATCAGCTGCCCGTTCGGCCGCATCGGGATGTAATGCAGCGTGGCCATCGGAATGCCGTAGTAATCCGCCACGTTGATCGCCAGGTCCTGGTAGAGCTGGCCCGTGAAGAGCAAATCGGCCCCGGCCCCAACCGAGATCAGGGACGA
>NZ_LZKF01000175.1:0-586 GCF_001672665.1 Mycobacterium sp. E2238
GCGCCGTCCATGGCGCTGACACCCGAAGAGCCGGTCAATCTCAGCCGGACGCTGACCGTTCCGGCACCGATGTCGGTGACCCCGTTGGTGTGGGTGCGGCCGCGGCAGGGGCCCAAGCTGGCCGACCTGCTCGCCGAGCCGAACACCACCAGGGCACGGGGCGACTCCGACCTGGTGGACGTCCTCGGCTCGGCGTATGCGGCGACCGACGGCGACCCGGCGACGGCATGGACGGCACCGCAGCGGGTGGTGCAGCACAAGACCCCGCCCACCTTGACGCTCACCCTGCCGCGGCCCACCGAGGTCACCGCGCTCCGGCTGGCGCCGAGCCGGTCGGCGTTGCCCGCCCATCCGACGATGGTGGCGGTCAACCTGGGCGACGGCCCGCAGGTGCACGCGTTGAAGCCCGGTGAACCGCAGACACTCCCACTGCATCCCCGGGTGACCGACATCGGTGCCGGAACGGTCAGCGTCCGGCTGAGATTGACCGGCTCTTCGGGTGTCAGCGCCATGGACGGCGCGCAGCGCACGCCCTCCGGCGTCGACGCGCATCCCGGCCTGCCCAGCAGCTCGGAACCCAGGTCCC
>NZ_LZKF01000176.1:0-25532 GCF_001672665.1 Mycobacterium sp. E2238
GCCCAGCAGCGCCTGGCCGTCGTCGGCAAGACGATCAACGACCTGTTCGGCGCGGTCACCATCGTCAACCCGGGCGGCTCCTACACCCTGGCCACCGAGCACAGCCCCTTGCCGCTGGCGCTGCACAACGGCCTCTCCGTCCCCATCCGGGTGCGGCTGCAGGTGGACGCCCCGCCGGGGATGACGGTGACCGACGTGGGCCAGATCGAATTGCCGCCGGGATACCTCCCGCTGCGGGTGCCGATCGAAGTGAACTTCACCCAACGGGTCGCCATCGACGTGACGCTGCGGACCCCGGAGGGCCTGCGGCTCGGTGAGCCCGTCCGCCTGTCGGTGCATTCCAACGCCTACGGCAAGGTGTTGTTCGCCATCACCATGACCGCTGCGGCCGTGCTGATATTGCTGGCCGGCCGACGCCTGTGGCACCGCTTCCGCGGCCAGCCCGACCGCGCCGACCTGGACCGGCCGGACCCACCGGAGGCCAGGTCCGCGCGCACGGACGACCAGACCGACGATCGGGTCGAGCAAGAGCACCGAGTATGAAACCCGCTCACCGGCAGGCCGCACCGCAACACCCGCGCCCGCCACAGCCGCCGCGGCGACCCCGGACCTCGGGCTCGCCGCCCACGGGCCCCCTGCCGCCCGTCCCGGCGGGGATCGATCGCCGGCGACCCGAACTGTCCGACGCGGCGCTGGTATCGCGGTCGTGGGCGATGGCCTTCGCCACGCTGGTCAGCCGGCTGACCGGCTTTGGCAGGATCGTGCTTCTCGCGGCCATCCTGGGGGCCGCGTTGTCCAGCGCGTTCTCGGTGGCCAACCAGCTACCGAACCTGGTGGCCGCGCTGGTGCTCGAGGCGACCTTCACCGCCATTTTCGTGCCGGTGCTGGCCCGCGCCGAACAGAGCGACCCCGACGGCGGCGCCGCGTTCGTGCGGCGCCTGGTCACGTTGACGACCGCGCTCCTGGTATTCGCGACCGCGCTGTCGGTGCTCGCCGCGCCGCTGCTGGTGCGGCTCATGCTCGGCCGCGCACCGCAGGTCAATGAGCCGCTGACCACCGCGTTCGCCTACCTGCTGCTCCCCCAGGTGCTCGCCTACGGCCTGACGTCGGTGTTCATGGCGATCCTCAACACCCGCAACGTGTTCGGGCCGACCGCGTGGGCGCCGGTGGTCAACAACATCGTCGCCCTCGCGACCCTGGCGGTGTACGCGGTCGTCCCGGGCGAACTGTCGGTCGACCCCGTCCGGATGGGTAACACCAAGCTGTTGGTCCTCGGCATCGGCACCACGCTGGGCGTCTTCGCGCAGACCGCGGTGCTGCTGGTGGCGCTGCGGCGCGAGCGGGTCGATCTGCGGCCCCTGTGGGGAATCGACGAGCGCCTCAAGCGCTTCGGCACGATGGCCGCGGCGATGGTGCTCTACGTGCTGATCAGCCAGCTCGGGCTGGTGGTCGGCAACCAGATCGCCAGCACCGCGGCCGCCTCGGGTCCCGCGATCTACAACTACACCTGGCTGGTCCTGATGCTGCCGTTCGGCATGATCGGCGTGACAGTGCTGACCGTGGTGATGCCACGGCTGAGCCGCAACGCCGCCGCCGACGACACCAAGGCCGTGCTCGCCGACCTGTCGCTGGCCACCCGCCTGACGCTGATCACGCTGATCCCGATCGTCGCGGTCATGACCGTCGGCGGTCCCGCGATCGGCAGCGCGTTGTTCGCCTACGGCCACTTCGGCGGAGTCGACGCCGGATACCTGGGCGCCGCGATCGCCCTCTCGGCGTTCACCCTGATCCCCTACGGCCTGGTGCTGCTGCAGCTACGCGTCTTCTACGCGCGCGAGCAGCCCTGGACGCCGATCGTCATCATCCTCGTCATCACGGCCGTCAAGATCGTCGGATCCGTCCTGGCGCCCCACCTGACCGACGACCCCAAGCTGGTGGCCGGTTATCTGGGGCTGGCAAACGGCATCGGGTTTTTGGCCGGCGCCGTCATCGGTTACCTCTTGCTCCGGCACACCCTGCTGCCGACGGGCGGCCACCTGATCGGCAGGGGTGAGCTGCGCACCATCCTGGTCACGATCACGGCCTCTATGCTCGCCGGTCTGGTGGCCCACGTGGCCGACCGGCTGGGGGGACTGGACCAGCTGACCGCGCACGGCGGCGCCGCGGGCTCGTTGCTGCGCCTGCTCATCCTGGCCGTCATCATGCTGCCGATCATGGCGACGGTGATGCTGCGCGCGCGCGTCCCGGAGGCGCAGGCCGCGCTGGACGCCGTCAGACGCCGCTTCGGGGGCCGTGCGGCGCTTCCCCGCAAACCGATGACACAGGATCGATCGTCCGGCCGGTCCCCGGTCACGTACCCTGAGCAGAGGAATTCGTCCCCGCCTGGGGTAAATGCGGTCCAGGAGCCGATCCGGCGCAGACCTCCGGAGCGGGCAATCCCAGCCCGGATAGCGAAAGGACCGGAGGTGACCGACCGCCCTGTCGAGAGTGCCGCGTCGGGTGCCGAGCTGCCACGACCGGTTGCCGACGACTTCCAACCCGACATTCCCGCCGACCGCCCGTCCGAGCCGGCGCCGCCGCGCGCGTCCGACCAGCGCAACGGCGACGTTGCGCCGGAGTCGCGTGGCGGCCCGGCCCCGTTTGACGCGCCCCGCGACCGTGGCGGGGACCCGGCCGGAGACGACGTCCATTTGGTTCCCGGCGCTCGCATCGCCGGCGGCCGCTATCGCCTGCTGGTCTTCCACGGCGGCGCGCCGCCCCTGCAGTTCTGGCAGGCGCTCGACACCGCGCTGGATCGGCAGGTGGCGCTGACCTTCGTCGACCCCGACGGCGCGTTGCCCGACGAGGTGCTGCAGGAAATCCTGTCCCGCACGCTTCGGCTCAGCCGCATCGACAAGCCCGGCATCGCCCGGGTGCTCGACGTGGTCCACACCGGCCACGGCGGCCTGGTTGTCTCGGAGTGGGTGCGGGGCGGTTCGCTGCAGGAGGTGGCCGACACCGCGCCGTCGCCCGTCGGCGCCGTCCGGGCCATGCAATCGTTGGCCGCGGCCGCCGACGCGGCCCACCGCGCCGGTGTCGCGTTGTCGATCGACCACCCGAGCCGGGTGCGCGTCAGCATCGAGGGCGACGTCGTGCTGGCGTACCCGGCGACCATGCCCGACGCCAACCCGCAGGGCGACATCCGCGGTATCGGCGCAGCGCTGTACGCCCTGCTCGTCAATCGGTGGCCGCTCGCGGAGTCCAGCGTGCGCAGCGGGCTAGCGCCTGCCGAACGCGATTCGACGGGCCAGCCCGTGGAGCCCATGGTGATCGACCGCGGCATTCCCTTCCAAATTTCGGCCGTCGCGGTCCGCGCGGTTCAGGAGGATGGCGGAATACGCAGCGCGTCAACGCTTTTGAACCTGCTGCAACAGGCAACTGCGGTAGCCGACCGCACCGAGGTGCTGGGCCCGATCGATGATTCGCCGGCGCCCGCGGCCGCGCGTGCGTCCGCGGATCAGGACGACGCGACCCTGGCACGTAGGCGTCGCAATCTGTTGATCGGCGTGGGCGCGGGCCTCGTCGTCATCGTGGTGGCCCTGCTGGTCCTGGCGTCGGTGGTGAGCAAGATCTTCGGCAACGTCGGCGGCGGCCTCAACAAGGACGAGCTCGGGCTGAACAACCCCTCCTCATCCACCTCGTCGTCGGCCCCCAGCTCCGCGGCCGCCGGCAGCGTGGTCAAGCCGACCAAGGCGACGGTCTACTCCCCCGACGGCGATGCCGACAACGCCGGCACGGCGGGGCAGGCGATCGACGGCGACCCCTCGACCGCCTGGGCGACCGAGGTCTACACCGATGCGGTTCCGTTCCCCAGCTTCAAACAGGGCGAAGGCCTGATGCTGCAGTTGCCCAGCGCCACCGTTGTCGGGCAGGTCACCATCGACACGCCGAGCAGCGGGACGAAGGTCGAGATTCGCTCGTCGGCGACGGCCTCCCCGGCGTCGCTGAACGACACCACCGTGCTGGCGCCCGCCTTCACGCTCAAGCCGGGTCACAACGTCATCCCGGTCCGAGCTGGTTCGCCGACGTCGAACCTGTTGGTGTGGATCTCCACGCTGGGGACCACCAACGGCAAGAGTCAAGCCGGCTTCTTCGAGATCACGGTCCAGGCCGCTTCCTGATTCGCGCTCACAACGCCTTGCCGTGGTGAAGTGCCGCCCCGCAACCGATTGGTTACTGTCCGGCCGTGGGCTCCCGGGGAGACATTCAGCGCGACCGCAGTGATGCCGAGCTGCTGGCAGCCCACGTCGCCGGCGACCGGCACGCTTTCGGCGAGTTGTTCCTGCGCCACCAGCGACAGCTGCACCGGCTGGCCCGGCTGACCACGCGCACTGCCGAGGACGCCGAGGACGCCCTGCAAGAGGCCATGCTCTCGGCGCACCGCGGCGCCGGCGCGTTTCGGCATGACGCCGCTGTCGGCAGCTGGCTGCACCGCATCGTCGTCAACGCCTGCCTCGACCGGCTGCGGCGCACCAAGGCCCACCCGACCGTCCCGCTCGAAGACACCTACCCGGTGGCCGATCGCACCGCTCAGGTCGAGACCGCAATGGTGGTGCAGCGCGCCCTGATGCGGCTTCCCGTCGAGCAGCGGGCCGCGGTGGTCGCCGTCGACATGCAGGGGTACTCCGTGGCCGACACCGCCGCCCTGCTCGGCGTCCCCGAGGGCACCGTCAAGAGCCGGTGCGCACGGGCGCGGATGCGCCTCGCCGAGCTCCTCGGCTATCTCAAAGCCGCGCCCGACCTGGGCCCACCCATGGCCGTCAGGCAGCGCATGACGGACACTGGGGCGGATGAGTGAAGCCGACGACGAAGCCGACGAGCCGCCCCTGACGGTCGAGCTTCTCGCCGACCTGCAGGCCGGGCTCCTGGACGACGAAGCCGCGGCCCGCGTGCGTCGACGGGTCCGCGATGACCCGCAGGCCGAGCAGGTTCTGCGCGTCCTCAACCGGGCGCGCTGCGACGTCGCGACCCTGGGAGGCGACCCGGCACCCGACGTTCCGCCCGAGGTCACCGCCCGGATCTCGGCGGCGCTGGCCTCGGTCGAGGCCGACCAGCCGGTCGCGCACTCCGCGCGGCCCCGGCTCCGGCCCGCGCGGGTGGTCGCCGTGGTGGCGGGCGTGGGCGCGCTGCTTGCGGCGATCGGCGTGGGCACCGCGGCTCTGATCACCGCGCCGGAGCCCACGCCCAGCACCCCGGTCACCGCCGAGCACATCACGGTGTCGACCCCGCCCATGGTGGTGCCGCTGTCGCGGGAGGAAATACTGGCCCTGCTCAACCAGAGCCCGGATTACGGCCCCCTCGGTGACCCGGCCCGACGCGCCTCCTGCCTCACCGGCCTCGGTTATCCGGCGTCCACACAGGTGCTCGGCGCACGCCGGGTCGAGATCAACGCCCGCCCCGGCGTCGTGCTGGTGGTAGCGGGCGACACTCCCCACAGCCTGGCGGTCTATGCGGTCGCGCTGAACTGCAGCGCCGCTGACACCGGCTTGTTGGCCAACACCGAAGTCCCCCGCCCTTAGTGTGGTGCGGTGGGTTGTCCGACACCCGGGAACAGCCGTGCCTACGCTGGCGTTTGTACGAGTCCAGGGACGATCGTTTGAAAGGGTTCCATGACCGCCGACACTGTGCACGACGTGATCATCATTGGTTCGGGTCCTGCTGGGTACACCGCGGCGTTGTATACGGCGCGGGCGCAGTTGGCACCGGTGGTGTTCGAGGGGACGTCGTTTGGTGGCGCGTTGATGACCACCACCGAGGTGGAGAATTTCCCGGGCTTTCGTGACGGCATCACCGGTCCCGAGTTGATGGACCAGATGCGCGAACAGGCCCTCCGTTTCGGGGCCGATCTGCGGATGGAAGACGTCGAATCGGTTTCGCTGGACGGTCCGGTCAAGTCGGTGACGACCGCCGAAGGCGAGACCGTCCGCGCGCGGGCGGTCATCTTGGCCATGGGCGCGGCGGCGCGGTATCTGGGGGTCCCCGGTGAGCAGGAGCTGCTGGGCCGCGGGGTGAGTTCCTGCGCGACCTGTGACGGGTTCTTCTTCAGAGACCAAGACATCGCGGTGATCGGTGGCGGGGACTCCGCGATGGAGGAGGCCACGTTCTTGACCCGGTTCGCGCGCAGCGTCACCCTGGTGCACCGCCGCGATGAATTCCGTGCCTCGCGCATCATGCTCGAACGCGCCCGGGCCAACGACAAGATCACCTTCGCGACCAATAAGGCCGTGCTGAGCGTCGAAGGCGATCAGACGGTGACGGGTTTGCGGGTGCGCGACACGCTGACCGGTGAGGAGTCGACCCTGCCCGTGACTGGGGTGTTCGTGGCGATCGGTCACGATCCGCGCTCGGAGTTGGTGCGCGATGTCCTCGACACCGATCCAGAGGGTTACGTGCTGGTCCAAGGCCGCACGACGGCCACCTCGATCGAGGGGGTGTTCGCCGCCGGGGACTTGGTGGATCGCACATACCGCCAGGCGATCACCGCCGCCGGCAGCGGCTGCTCAGCGGCCATCGACGCCGAACGCTGGCTGGCCGACCATGTCGAATCGAGCTCTGCGGCTCAAAGCGACGCAACCGAATTTCCTGGCAGTACCGAGATGATTGGAGCACCTCAATGACCGACTCCGAAAAAGCCGGGGCCACAATCGAAGTCTCTGACGCGTCATTCTCCACGGAGGTGTTGTCCAGCAATAAGCCTGTGCTGGTTGACTTTTGGGCGACGTGGTGCGGGCCGTGCAAGATGGTCGCGCCGGTTCTCGAGGAAATCGCGAGCGAACGCGCCGAGCAGCTCACGATCGCCAAGCTCGATGTGGATGCCAATCCGGAGACCGCGCGCGACTTCCAAGTCGTCTCCATCCCCACCATGATTCTGTTCAAAGACGGCCAGCCGGTGAAGCGGATCGTCGGCGCCAAAGGCAAGGCGGCGCTGCTGCGGGAGCTCGCGGACGCGGTTCCCAACCTCAGCTGATCCTGATCTGAGTTCGCCGCACCACACCCCGACGTTCAGCCTGGGGTTTTCCCGAATATGCGAAGCATCTGCGACAATTGCTGTTAGCTGTTGCTCAGATCCGAGCCTGTCAGTGTGTCCCGGAGGGCCTTTGGTATGTCGAGTCCGCGCCGTGAATACGGCGATGCGCTGCGCTGTGGTGACCGTAGCGCAGCTGTGACCGAGATCCGGGCTACGTTGGCAGCGCTAGGGCTGCTGGACGGCGCCGAAGATGATCTCACCACCGGTCGGCACGTGCCCCCCGAGCTCTTCGATATCGAACTCGACCAGGCGGTACGCGCTTTTCAGCAGCACCGCGGCCTGCTGGTGGACGGCATCGTCGGCGAGGCCACCTATCGGGCGCTGAAAGAGGCGTCCTACCGGCTCGGCGCGCGCACGCTCTATCACCAATTCGGTGCCCCGCTCTACGGCGACGACGTCGCCACCCTGCAGGCCCGGCTCCAGGACCTCGGTTTCTACACCGGCCTGGTCGACGGCCACTTCGGGTTGCAGACGCACAACGCGCTGATGTCCTACCAGCGTGAGTATGGGCTCGCCGCCGACGGCATCTGCGGTCCAGAAACATTGCGCTCCTTGTACTTTCTGAGTTCCCGCGTCACGGGCGGTTCACCGCACGCCATTCGCGAGGAGGAGCTGGTCCGGAGATCAGGACCCAAGCTGTCGGGCAAGCGGATCATCATCGATCCGGGTCGCGGCGGCACGGATCACGGCGCGCTCATGCAGGGTCCGTCGGGCCCGGTCAGCGAAGCGGATGTGTTGTGGGACTTGGCAAGCCGCCTCGAGGGGCGGATGACCGCGATCGGCATGGAAACCTTCTTGTCACGGCCGGTCAACCGCAGTCCCTCCGACGCCGAACGCGCCGCCACGGCCAACAACGTCGGGGCGGACCTGATGATCAGCCTGCGCTGTGAAAGCCAGCCCAGCCCCGCGGCCAACGGCGTGGCTTCCTTTCATTTCGGAAACTCGCACGGCTCGGTGTCCACCATCGGGCGCAATCTAGCGGACTTCATTCAACGAGAAGTGGTGGCCCGCACAGGGTTACGGGATTGCCGAACCCACGGCCGGACATGGGATCTGCTGCGTCTGACGCGGATGCCCACGGTGCAGGTGGACGTCGGCTACATCACCAATCCACAGGATCGCGCAATGCTGATCTCGACGCAGACCCGCGACGCCATCGCCGAAGGCATCCTCGCCGCGGTCAAACGGCTCTACCTCCTGGGCAAGAATGACCGGCCCACCGGCACTTTCACCTTCGCCGAACTACTGGCCCACGAACTGTCCGTGGACCGCGCCAGCCGGCTCGGCGGCTCCTAGCCGATTTCGGCGCCCTGCAACGCATTTCCCGACGCGGACCCGGCCCCTACCGGCTCTTGCAGTTGTGCGTTTTCCAGTAGGCGCTCCAGAGCCGCCTCGACTTCGGCCTTCCACCCGAGGCCCTTGTCCAGTTCGAGGCGCAGCCGCGGAAAGTAGGTGTGCGGCGCCACCACAACGAAACCCGCGTCTTGCAGAAACTCCGCGTCAATCACGCAGTGGTCCACCGAGCAGTCACCGACGGCCTCCAGCACCGGCCGCACATCAGGGCCAGCCGTCAGCGGATCCTGCAACTCCGACGCCGCCGGCGTGCGGCCGAAGGCTTCCAGCGCCCGCACTCCGCGCCGAACCAATTCGTCGATCACCCGGGCGAGCAGCCCGTGCAGCACATCGTCGGCGGCCTGCCCCGGTTCGATGCCCATCGAAGTCAGCAGCACCGCGTCCGCGGAGACCGGCGCGGTGGGGAACCGCTGCGCCCGCGGCACCGCACGCGGCGGCGCGTAGAAGACGTACCCCAGGCACGGCGGTTCGCTTTGGCTCCGGTCGTCGACGGCCGCGGTCGCGACTTGACCGCATGACCCCCACTCCAGCATGACCATCGACAGCCAAGCTTCCTTCTCGAACTCCGGATCGGCGAGGTGGTCCTGATTACCGAGGGTCGCTGGGTCGACCTCCCAGTACACGCAGCGGCGCGCATGCTTGGGAAGCTGTTCGAAGGCCTCGAGGCGCAGCGGGGTGATTCGAGCGGACACTAGCCTCCTGGCTCCTGTGCGGTACTGCAGCCAATGGCACCGGCAACCCCTCCAGGATAAGAGAGGAGGTCGCAATCCGGCCAGCTTTGTCGTCGAGGCACCGATCACGGCCCCGGAACGCTCAGTGCGTTACCGTCCAGACCGATTTGTTACCGAAAATCGTTGAAACGCATGTGCTTTCGTAACTCGGTGCGCCCGACGGCCCGGTGTTGCTCATCCGTAACCGATCCGGTGTCACAGTGACGTAATTACAGGGTATGACCGGTCACGCCTTGGCGGTGGTCATCATGTCGATGATTCGCTGCAAATCGTCCACGGAGCCGAATTCCACGACGATCTTCCCCTTGCGTTTGCCCAGGCTGACCGTCACCCGGGTGTCGAAGGCGTTCGACAGCCGATCGGCCACTTCCTGCAGTCCCGGCATCTGGATCGGCTTCCGCCGCTGCGGGGCGGGCGTGCTCGCGCCGCTGCGATTGGCCAGCGTCACGGCCTCCTCGGTCGCCCGCACCGACAATCCCTCCGCGACGATCCGGCTGGCCAGCTCCTCCTGCGCCTCGGGCCCGCCTTCCAGCGATAGCAGAGCGCGGGCGTGACCGGCCGACAGCACGCCCGCGGCCACCCGCCGCTGCACCGGAATCGGCAGCTTGAGCAACCGAATCATGTTGGTGATCAACGGGCGCGAACGGCCGATGCGCGAGGCGAGTTCATCGTGGGTGACGCCGAATTCGTCGAGCAGCTGCTGGTAAGCCGCCGCCTCTTCCAAGGGGTTGAGCTGCACCCGGTGGATGTTCTCCAGGAGGGCGTCGCGGAGCAGGTTGTCATCGCCCGTCTCGCGCACGATGGTGGGGATGGTGGCGAGCCCGGCCTCTTGGGCGGCCCGCCAGCGCCGCTCCCCCATCACGATCTGATACCGCGGGCCCGTCTTCGCTCCGGGCACGGCCCGCACCACGATCGGCTGCAGCAGACCGAACTCGCGGATGGAGTGCACCAGCTCGGAGAGCGCCTCGTCGTCGAACACCTGCCGCGGCTGGCGGGGATTGGGCTCGATGTCGGCCGGTGCGATTTCGCGATACACCGCGCCCGCCGGCGCCAACTCCGGGCCCGGTCCGCCGATCAACACGTCCGCCGCCGCGTCCCCCATCCGCGGACCGAGGGTCGCGGGGCCCGAGTCGCCTTCGGCCGGACCGGTCGGGATCAGCGAAGCCAGTCCCCGGCCGAGGCCACCCTTCTTGCGTAACGGCTGCGTCATGGTCGTCCCTTCACGGATGGTGGTCAATCGCGTTCGGCGAGTTCGCGGCTCGCGTCGAGATAGCTCATCGCCCCGCGCGAACCGGGGTCGTAGTCGATGATGGTCATGCTGTAGCCGGGCGCCTCGGAGACTTTGACGCTGCGCGGGATCACCGTGCGCAGCACCTTGGTTCCGAAGTACCGGCGCACCTCTTCGGCGACCTGGTCGGCGAGCTTGGTCCGCCCGTCGTACATGGTGAGCACCACGGTGCTCACGTCGAGCCGCGGGTTCAGGTGGGCCTTCACCATTTCGATGTTGCGCATCAGCTGTGACACACCCTCGAGCGCGTAGTACTCGCACTGGATCGGGATCATCACCTCGGGCGCGGCGACGAGCGCATTGATGGTCAGCAGTCCCAGCGACGGCGGGCAGTCGATGAAGACGTAGTCGAAGTCGAGGTCGTCCAGTTCCGCCAGGGCGGTCCGCAGCCGGTTCTCTCGCGCCACCATGCTGACCAATTCGATCTCGGCGCCCGCCAAGTCGATGGTGGCGGGAACGCAGAAGAGTCGCTCATTGTGCGGGCTGCGCCGCAGCGCGTCCTTGACGGCAACCTCGCCGATGAGTACCTCGTATGACGAAGGCGTGCCCGACTGCCGATCGGTGATACCGAGGGCTGTGCTCGCATTGCCCTGCGGGTCGAGATCGATGACCAACGTCTTGAGCCCCTGCAGCGCCAGGGCCGCGGCCAAGTTGACCGCTGTGGTGGTCTTGCCGACGCCGCCCTTCTGATTCGCGACGGTCAGGATTCGGCGATGACTCGGTCGACGCAGCGGCGGATAAGTGGTGTGCAGGATCCGCATCGCCCGCTCGGCGGCGGCGCCTATCGGCGTATCGAATTCGTCCGCTGTTTCACGTGAAACATTCGCCGCGGGGTCCCCGATCGCCTCCGTCGGCCGGTGCTCCGGCGCAACGGTCGCGGGTGCCTGGACGTGCGCGGCGCTCGGCGATTCTCCCGGATTGCTCATCGGTTTCCGGCCTTCCCCATCCGTGCCGGCTGCTGGCGCGGCTGCCTTCCGCGTCGGGCGATCACTACGGTCGCGGGGGGACGCAAATAGGTCGCGCCACATGTCACCACCCTGGCATCAACGGCGCCCGATGCTGCCATCACACGCCGGTACTGTTCAAGTTCGTCGCGTCCGCGCTCGCCCTTGATCGCGAGCATCCGACCGCCCGGCCGCAGCAACGGCGTGCTCCACTTCGCCAACTTGTCCAACGACGCAACCGCTCGTGACACCGCCGCATCCCTTTCCCCGAACTGGTGACGTACCCACAGTTCCTCGGCACGGCCGCGGACTACTTCGACGGCTAACCCTAGTTGGTCGACGACCTCGCTGAGAAATTCGCTGCGGCGCAACAACGGCTCGAGCAGCACCACGTCGAGATCCGCACGTGCAAGCGCCAACGGGATGCCGGGCAGCCCCGCGCCGCTGCCGATATCGATGACCCGCTCCCCCGGCTCGAGCAACTCCGCGAGCGCAGCGCTGTTGAGCAGATGGCGATCCCAGATGCGCTCCACTTCGCGCGGACCCAGTAATCCCCGTTGCACGCCGGGGCCGGCCAACATCTCCGCGTACCGTCGCGCCAGGCCGAGGCGCGGACCGAAGATCGACGCCGCGGCTTCCGGCTCCGGCGAAGCGGGCTGGTCCCCGTCGGGTTCGACCGAGCCGACATGTTTCACGTGAAACATCCTCTGCTTTGCCTGCGCGAGACCGGGCGGCCGCCGGAACTACACAGCTGTAACTCGCTAGTCGTGCAGGACCACAACTCGTCGCGCGGGCTCCACGCCCTCGCTTTCGCTGTGCACGCCCGGCACCGCCGCGACGGCATCGTGAACGATCTTGCGCTCGAACGGCGTCATGGGTGCCAGCTCCTCGCGTTCACCGGATTGCAGCACGCGCCGCGCCACCTTGTCGCCAAGGGCCGCCAACTCTTCGCGGCGCCGCCGGCGCCAACTGGCGATGTCGAGCATCAACCGGCTGCGGACGCCCGTCTTCTGGTGCACGGCCAATCGGGTGAGCTCCTGCAGCGCGTCCAGCACCTCGCCGCCGCGGCCCACCAACTTGTTCAAGTCATCGCTACCGTCGATGCTCACGACCGCCCGGTTGCCTTCGACGTCCAGATCGATGTCGCCGTCGAAGTCCAACAGGTCCAACAACTCCTCCAAGTAGTCGCCGGCTATCTCGCCCTCGGCGACCAACCGCTCCTCTTGGTCGTCGAAGTCCTCGGCGCCTTCCTCAGTCGGCCGCTCGGCTTCGAGTTCGGTATCCGCGTCGCGTTCGGTGGTGGTGTCTGCGTCGGTCATGTCTTTCTCTCCCTCATCCACGGGTCCCTGCCAATCGGGGTCACCCTCCCAGGGCAGCCCGGTATGGCGATGTCTCCCTTGTCAGCGTTTGCGTTTTTTGGGTCGCGCGCCCGGCCGCGGAGTGCGGTTGGGCGTGCCACCGTTTTGTGCACTCGGATTCGGCTTGTCCGCCCCGCGCTCCGCCGGCGGGGCTTCGCCATCGGCGGCCTCGGAGTCCGCCGCCGATTCGGCGGTCGAAGACCCGTTACCCCCCGGCTGTCCCGCCTTGGGGTTGCGCTTCGGTTTGGCCCCAGGCGCCGGCGCGTTGGCCGCCCGGCGTTGCAGCGCTTCTTGCTTCTTGGCCTCGTCCTCTTTTTCGATCATGCCGAACACGTAGTGCTGCTGACCGAACGTCCAGATGTTGTTCGCGAACCAGTACAGGATGATCGCGAGCGGCAGGAAAGGACCACCGACGACCACGCCGAGCGGAAAGACGTACAGCGCAAGCTTGTTCATCATCGCCGTCTGCGGATTGGCCGCTGCTTCCGGGCTCTGCCGCGCCACCGATGCCCGACTGTTGAAGTAGGTCGCGATGCCGGCCAGGATCATCACCGGCGCGCCAACCGCGATGACCGCCGGCCGGCTGAAGAAGGTGAACGCGTCCAACCCCGTCCGCTGCGTCATGAACGCGCCAATCGGTGCGCCGAACAAGTTGGCATCCAGGAAGTGCCCGACGTCCGTCGGGGTGAAGACGTAGTTTCCGGTGAGGCGGTTCTGCGCCACCGACAGGTGCGGCTGGCCGAAGCCCCCGGTGGTCCGGTTGAACGACCGCAACACGTGATACAGGCCGATGAACACCGGGATCTGGGCGAGCATCGGCAAGCACCCGAGGATGGGGTTGAACCCATGCTCGCGTTGGAGCTTCTGCATCTCCAGCGCCATCCGCTGGCGGTCTTTCCCGTACTTCTTCTGCAGCGCCTTGATCTGCGGCTGCAGTTCCTGCATCTGACGCGTGGTGCGGATCTGCCGCACGAAGGGCTTGTACAGCAGCGCCCGCAGAGTGAATACCAGGAACATCACCGACAGCGCCCACGCGAAGAAGTTCGACGGTCCCAGCATCGAGGCGAACAGCTTGTACCAGGCCCACATGATCCACGACACCGGGTAGTAGACGAAGTCGAGGCTAAAGAAATCAAACAAGAGTTCCACTCTCCCCTCGCGCCGCCGGGCGGGCCCAAACGTCGCTGGCATCTTCGAAGTTCACGTGACATCCCGGGCGCTCCGGTATCGGATCCCATCCACCCCGATGCCATGGTCCGCACTTGGCAAGCCTGACCACAGCCAACCAACTCCCCCGCAGCAAGCCGTACTCGTTCAGTGCGTCGACCGCGTACTGGCTGCAGGTCGGCACGAAGCGACATGTCGCCGGCCGCAGGGGCGAAACCATGTGCCGGTACAGCTGGATCAGAAAAATCAGGCCCCGTGCGGTCGCCGCACCCAGCGTATGGACGGCGGCACGCGTCGGCGCGGTCACCCTTGCCGTCCCGCCGACTCGAACGCCCGGCGCAACCCTCGGCGCAACTCGTGGGCCAACCGCTCCGACGACGCGGTCCGGCTGCCGGGCAGCGCCCGGATGACCAGCTGATCGGAATCGTGGAGGTCGCCCAGAACGGAGCGCGCCACATGTCGCAGCCGGCGTGAGACCCGGTGCCGTTCCACGGCCGAGCCCACCGATTTCCCGACGATCAATCCGACCCGCGGAGCCGTCGCCGTATCGTGATCTCCCGCCCGCCGGACGTGGACCACGATGTCGCGCTGCGAGACGCGGACGCCGTGCTTCACGGTCGCGTCAAACTCCGTGGACCGCCTCATACGGTTGCGTGCGGAAAGCACCGCCGAAAAACCCGACGTTGCGATCAGGCAGATAGCGCGCGGCGCCCCTTACGGCGCCGGCTCGACACAATCGAGCGTCCGGCGCGGGTTCGCATGCGCAACCGGAAGCCATGCACGCGGGCTCGGCGCCGGTTGTTCGGCTGGAAGGTCCGCTTGCCCTTGGCCACGACGTTCTCCTCGTTGTATCTCGCATTTCCATCCGGCCGGCCAGACGTCTTGCTCAGGTTCGTCTGCGGGTCGGTCGGAGGTAATCTTGCTGCTGGCCGGCGCGGTCCCCAGGCAGACCTGGGTCGCAGCCGCATCGCCGACTTTCGGGCGACTGTTTGAGGGTACTGACCACGCTTCGCCTGGTCAAACCTGGCCTGCCCCAACGCACACCCCGGTCTCGAGCCGAACCGGGCCCAAGGAACCCTAAACAACGCGATTGGAATGCAGCAGAACGGTTGGCAGCCGCACGGAAAACTGTTAGCTTCTGCCAGTGTCGTTTTAGACTGCAACGGCGCTCCACAACGAAGCGAGGATGGTGGGTCGACTAGCTGCCTAGACAGCCTTCAACGGTTTTCTTCCAGCACGGAGATCGCGAGCCGTCGCCGGTAGGTTCTGGTTCGCATACGCCCATCCTGTCCACACCTGTGTATAACTATGTGGACAGTCGCTTTGTCACCAAGCGTGGTTGTACCTCGACCCGGGATGCTCGAGAACCAGGGGGATGCGTCGTTGACCGATGACCCCGGTTCAGGTTTCACGACCGTGTGGAACGCGGTTGTTTCCGAACTGAACGGCGAATCCACCCCCGACGGGGTCGCCGCCAACCGCACCACGCTCATCGCTCCCCTGACGCCACAGCAACGGGCGTGGCTGAATCTGGTGCAGCCGTTGACCATTGTCGAGGGATTCGCGCTGCTGTCGGTACCGAGCAGTTTCGTCCAGAACGAAATCGAACGTCATCTCCGCGCCCCCATCACCGACGCCCTCAGCCGCCGGCTCGGACAGCAGATCCAGCTGGGGGTGCGCATAGCGCCGCCCGACGACGACGCCAACGACGTTGTGATCCCGCAAGGCGAACCCTTTCCCCAACCCGAAGCGTCGTTCGCCGAGGACGACGACATCGACACCGATGAGGCCGAGGAGAACGGCGAAGGGGCCGACGGTGCGCCGCAGAGTTGGCCGAACTACTTCACCGAGCGTCCGCACCCCGCCGATCCGGCGGTAGCCGGCGGTACCAGCCTGAACCGCCGCTACACCTTCGACACGTTCGTCATCGGCGCCTCCAATCGCTTTGCGCACGCCGCGGCCCTGGCGATCGCCGAAGCACCGGCGCGCGCTTACAACCCGCTCTTCATCTGGGGTGAATCGGGTCTGGGTAAGACCCACCTACTACATGCCGCAGGCAACTACGCCCAGCGGTTGTTCCCCGGGATGCGCGTCAAGTACGTCTCCACCGAGGAATTCACCAACGACTTCATCAACTCGCTCCGCGACGACCGCAAGGTCGCGTTCAAGCGCAGCTACCGCGACGTCGACGTCCTGCTCGTCGATGACATTCAGTTCATCGAAGGCAAGGAAGGTATCCAGGAAGAGTTCTTCCACACCTTCAACACGCTGCATAACGCCAACAAGCAGATCGTCATCTCCTCGGACCGGCCGCCCAAACAGCTCGCCACCCTCGAAGACCGCCTCCGCACCCGGTTCGAGTGGGGCTTGATCACCGACGTCCAGCCGCCCGAACTCGAGACCCGCATCGCCATCTTGCGTAAGAAGGCACAGATGGAGCGGCTCGCGGTGCCCGACGACGTCCTGGAGCTGATCGCCAGCAGCATCGAGCGCAACATCCGCGAACTCGAGGGCGCCCTCATCCGCGTCACCGCGTTCGCCTCGTTGAACAAGACGCCCATCGATAAGGCGCTGGCCGAGATCGTCCTGCGCGACCTCATCGCCGATGCCAGCACCATGCAGATCAGCGCGGCGACCATCATGGCCGCGACGGCCGAATACTTCGACACCACCGTCGAAGAACTACGCGGCCCCGGCAAGACCCGCGCGCTGGCGCAGTCACGCCAGATCGCGATGTACCTGTGCCGCGAGCTGACCGACCTGTCGCTGCCCAAGATCGGCCAGGCATTCGGCCGTGACCACACCACGGTGATGTACGCGCAGCGCAAGATCTTGTCCGAGATGGCCGAGCGGCGTGAGGTCTTCGATCACGTCAAAGAGCTCACCACTCGCATCCGGCAACGCTCGAAGCGCTGACTCCGGGCCTCTCGGCGCCCCGGCCGCGTAATTGATTCCAAAAAACTTCTCGCACGTCTGTCACACGAGCCACACCAAAAGGTTGTGCGCAGGACTGTGCACAACGCAATCAAACACCCGTGTACTAAGCGGCGCCGCGTGCACAGGCGTCCTTCCTCCCCAGCGGCCCAACACGCGACCCACAGTTGCCCACGCGGTGATCCACAGCCCGACACCCCGCCCCAGCTGCGTCAAGCCGTCGCTATCCCCAGTCTGCACAGGCCTTATTACTAGTACTGAGATCTCTTCGTCGTTTCTTCTTTGAAATACAGCGTTGGGGACGCGCGGTGGAATGCCCGTCGCGGATCCGCCGGTAACCCGGCTTGTCGGGCTTCGCGATTAGCTTTCAAGATGGCCCCAGACGATCTACGGTTGTTCTTCGACTGCCGTTGCGGTCGCCGGTGGCATGACATGTCAGTGGCGTTCGTGGCGGAGCCCCACGCTAGCGGGGTAAGGCTAGCCACTGACTTCTAAACGCTCGGCAGGTGAAGGGACGCTATGGACGCGGCGACGACGAGAGCTGGCCTCAGCGACTTGAAGTTTCGTTTGGTGCGGGAGTCTTTCGCCGACGCGGTGTCGTGGGTGGCGAAGAACCTGCCGACCCGGCCGGCGGTGCCGGTGCTCTCGGGAGTGTTGTTATCCGGCTCCGATGAGGGCTTGACCATCTCCGGATTCGACTACGAAGTTTCCGCCGAAGCGCAGGTTGCAGCGGAAATCGCTTCTCCCGGAAGCGTTTTGGTGTCCGGACGGTTGTTGTCAGACATCACCCGGGCATTGCCGAACAAGCCCGTCGACTTCTACGTCGACGGTAATCGCGTCGCGCTGAACTGCGGCAGCGCCCGATTCTCGCTGCCGACGATGGCGGTCGAGGATTACCCGACGCTGCCGGGCTTGCCCGAAGAGACCGGGACACTGCCCGCTGAGCTCTTCGCGGAGGCGATCAGCCAGGTGGCCATTGCGGCCGGCCGCGACGACACGCTGCCGATGCTGACCGGGATCAGGGTCGAGATCTCAGGAAACACGGTGGTTTTGGCGGCCACCGATCGGTTCCGCCTCGCGGTGCGCGAACTGACGTGGTCCGCGTCCTCCCCCGACATCGAGGCCGCCGTGCTGGTGCCCGCGAAGACGTTGGCCGAGGCGGCGAGGGCGGGAGCCGACGGCTCCGAGGTCCGTTTGTCGCTGGGCGCCGGCAGCGGTGTCGGCAAAGACGGGCTGCTGGGCATCAGCGGGAACGGCAAGCGCAGTACGACGCGGCTGCTGGATGCGGAGTTCCCGAAGTTCCGCCAGCTGTTGCCGGCCGAGCACACGGCGGTCGCCACCATCAACGTGGCCGAGCTGACCGAGGCGATCAAGCTGGTCGCGTTGGTCGCCGATCGGGGTGCGCAGGTGCGGATGGAATTCTCCGAGGGCTCGCTGCGGCTGTCCGCGGGCGCCGACGATGTCGGCCGGGCCGAGGAGGACCTCGCCGTCGATTTCGTGGGCGAGCCGTTGACGATTGCGTTCAACCCCACTTACCTCACCGACGGCTTGGCAGCGGTCCATTCGGAGCGGGTGTCGTTCGGCTTCACGACGCCGGGTAAGCCGGCGTTGCTGCGGCCGGCCTCGGCCGACGACAGTCCGCCCAGCGGGAACGGCCCCTTCGGGGCGTTGCCGACGGATTATGTCTACCTGTTGATGCCAGTTCGGTTACCCGGATAGGTGTACGTCCGGCATTTGGGACTGCGCGATTTCCGGTCCTGGGCGCAGGCCGACCTCGAACTGCAGCCGGGCCGGACGGTGTTCATCGGTTCCAACGGTTTCGGTAAAACGAATCTCATTGAAGCACTGTGGTTTTCGACAACCTTGGGTTCACATCGAGTAGGTACCGATACACCGCTGATCCGGGCTGGGGCCGACCGCGCAGTGGTGTCGACGATCGTGGTGAACGAGGGCAGGGAATGCGCGATCGACCTGGAGATCGCGGCGGGCCGGGCCAATAAGGCGCGATTGAACCGGTCACCGGTGCGCAGCACACGCGAGGTGATCGGAGTTCTGCGCGCCGTGCTCTTTGCTCCCGAAGACTTGGCGTTGGTGCGTGGGGATCCCGCGGAGCGGCGTCGCTACCTGGATGATCTGGCGACGGTGCGGCGGCCGGCGGTCGCCGGCGTGCGCGCGGATTACGAAAAGGTGCTGCGCCAGCGCACCGCGTTGTTGAAGTCCGCCGCCGGAATTCGGCACCGGGGCGACCGCGGCGCCCTGGACACCCTCGACGTCTGGGACAGCCGGTTGGCGGAGCACGGCGCCGAGTTGATGGCGGCGCGCATCGACCTGGTCAACGAGTTGGCGCCGGAGGTGGAGAAGGCCTATCAGTTGCTGGCCCCGTCGTCGCGGCCGGCGGCGATCGCGTATCGGACCAGCATCGGCGCACATACGGCGGACGGCGGGGGCGACCGCGAGTTCCTGGAGGCCGCCCTGTTGGCCGCGTTGGCCGAACGCCGCGACGCGGAGTTGGATCGCGGTATGTGTTTGGTGGGCCCGCATCGCGACGATCTGGAGCTGTGGCTGGGCGATCAACCCGCGAAAGGCTTTGCCAGTCATGGGGAATCGTGGTCTTTCGCGGTGGCGCTGCGGTTGGCGTCGTACGAACTGCTGCGAGCCGACGGGAGTGAACCGGTGTTGCTGCTCGATGATGTGTTCGCCGAACTCGACGCGGCCCGCCGCCGAGCGTTGGCGACGGTGGCGGAATCGGCGGAGCAGGTACTGGTGACGGCCGCGGTGCTGGAAGATATTCCGGCGGACTGGGACGCCACGCAGGTGCACATCGATTTGCGCGACGACGACCTCGGTCGGGTCTCGGTGGTGCGGTCATGACCGGCGGCGACCAACAGGATTCCGCCGCCGCACAACCGGGTCGGCTGCAGGGCATCGACCTGGTCAGGCGCACCCTTGAGGAAGCCCGCGCCGCGGCTCGCGCGCAAGGCAAGGACGCCGGGCGGGGACGGTCGACGCCGCCGGCCACCCGACGCGTCGCGGGGCAGCGAAGAAGCTGGTCGGGACCGGGACCCGACGTCCGCGACCCGCAACCGCTGGGGCGGTTGGCGCGCGACCTGGCGAAGAAGCGCGGTTGGTCGACGCAGGTCGCCGAGGGCACCGTGCTCGGCAACTGGTCGTCGGTGGTGGGCCAGCAGATCGCCGACCACGCCACCGCGACGGCGTTGAATGACGGGGTGCTCAGCGTGGCCGCCGAATCCACCGCATGGGCCACCCAGCTGCGGATGATCCAGTCGCAGCTGTTGGCGAAGATCGCGGCGGCGGTTGGCAACGGGGTCGTGACGTCGCTGAAAATCACCGGCCCCGCCGCGCCGTCGTGGCGCAAGGGGCCGCGGCACATCGCCGGGAGGGGTCCGCGCGACACCTACGGCTAGCGCCTCGATCGGCGCCCACGATCCCCAGACACCCCTTTATCAACAGGCCGCTCAAAGCCGCCAGGACGACGTGAAGTGCCTTGACGCACGTCGGGACGCGGCGGGAATAGAGAAATCGTCCGCACGGCGCGGTTAGCTGGGCAGAAACGCGCCCAGAGAATCGGTGCGGACGGCTCATCACGGTAGACTGGCGGCATGCGACTGCTGCGGTGACTGGAACCGCCCGCATGAAACCCCAAGGAGAGCATTCCGACCGTGGCTGCCCAGAAGAAGAAGGCGCAAGACGAATACGGCGCTTCAGCGATCACCGTGCTCGAAGGGCTTGAGGCCGTCCGCAAACGCCCCGGCATGTACATCGGGTCCACCGGTGAGCGCGGGCTGCACCATCTCATCTGGGAGGTGGTCGACAACTCGGTCGACGAGGCGATGGCGGGTTACGCGACCAAGGTCGATGTGCGGCTGCTCGATGACGGCAGCGTGGAGGTCACCGACGACGGGCGCGGCATTCCGGTCGCCATGCACGCCACCGGAGCCCCCACCGTCGACGTGGTGATGACGCAGCTGCACGCCGGCGGCAAGTTCGGTGGCGAGAACAGTGGTTACACCGTCAGCGGTGGGTTGCACGGTGTCGGCGTCTCGGTGGTCAACGCGCTGTCCACCCGCCTGGAAGTCAACATCAAACGCGATGGCCACGAGTGGTTTCAGTACTACGACCGCGCCGTGCCCGGCACCCTCAAGCAAGGCGAGGCCACCAAGAAGACCGGCACCACGATCAGGTTCTGGGCCGATCCCGAGATCTTCGAGACCACCCAGTACGACTTCGAGACGGTCGCGCGGCGGCTCCAGGAGATGGCCTTCCTCAACAAAGGTCTCACGATCAATCTCACCGACGAACGAGTCGAGCAGGACGAGGTCGTCGACGAGGTGGTAAGCGACACCGCCGAGGCGCCCAAGTCCGCCGAGGAGAAGGCGGCGGAATCGACTGCGCCGCACAAGGTCAAGCACCGCACGTTCCATTACCCCGGCGGCCTGGTCGACTTCGTCAAGCACATCAACCGCACCAAGAGTCCGATCCAGCAGAGCGTGATCGACTTCGACGGAAAAGGCCCCGGTCACGAGGTCGAAATCGCCATGCAGTGGAACGGTGGCTACTCGGAGTCGGTGCACACCTTCGCGAACACCATCAACACTCACGAAGGGGGAACGCACGAAGAGGGCTTCCGCAGCGCGTTGACCTCGGTGGTGAACAAGTACGCGAAAGACAAGAAGCTGCTCAAGGACAAGGACCCCAACCTCACCGGCGACGACATCCGGGAAGGCCTGGCGGCGGTCATCTCGGTGAAGGTGGCCGAGCCCCAGTTCGAGGGCCAGACCAAGACAAAACTGGGCAACACCGAGGTCAAGTCGTTCGTGCAGAGGGTGTGCAACGAACAGCTTACCCACTGGTTCGAGGCCAACCCCTCGGAAGCCAAAACCGTAGTGAACAAGGCGGTTTCGTCGGCGCAGGCCCGTATCGCGGCACGCAAGGCACGAGAGCTGGTGCGCCGCAAGAGCGCCACCGACCTCGGCGGGCTGCCCGGCAAGCTCGCCGACTGCCGCTCCACCGACCCGCGCAAGTCGGAACTGTATGTGGTGGAGGGTGATTCGGCTGGCGGCTCGGCGAAGAGCGGTCGCGACTCGATGTTCCAGGCGATCCTTCCGTTGCGCGGCAAGATCATCAACGTCGAAAAGGCACGCATCGACCGGGTGCTGAAGAACACCGAAGTCCAGGCGATCATCACCGCGCTGGGTACCGGGATTCACGACGAATTCGACCTGACCAAGCTGCGTTACCACAAGATCGTGCTGATGGCCGACGCCGACGTGGATGGCCAGCACATCTCGACCCTGCTGCTGACGCTGTTGTTCCGGTTCATGCGACCACTCATCGAGAACGGGCACGTGTTCTTGGCGCAGCCACCGCTGTACAAGTTGAAGTGGCAACGCACCGATCCCGAGTTCGCCTACTCCGACCGTGAGCGCGACGGCCTGCTGGAGGCCGGACTGAAGGCCGGCAAGAAGATCAACAAAGAGGACGGCATCCAGCGGTACAAGGGTCTGGGTGAAATGGACGCGAAGGAGTTGTGGGAAACCACGATGGACCCGTCGGTGCGGGTGCTGCGTCAGGTCACCCTGGACGACGCCGCGGCCGCCGACGAGCTGTTCTCGATCCTGATGGGCGAAGACGTCGACGCGCGCCGCAGCTTTATCACCCGCAACGCCAAAGACGTTCGCTTCCTGGATGTCTGACCTTCCCAGCTGCCGAGTCAGGCACGCCAACCCACAAAGGGGAATAGATGACTGACACCACGCTGCCACCGGGCGACGAGGCCGGCGACCGCATCGAACCGGTCGACATTCAGCAGGAGATGCAGCGCAGCTACATCGATTACGCGATGAGCGTGATCGTGGGCCGCGCCCTGCCGGAGGTGCGCGACGGCCTCAAGCCGGTGCACCGCCGGGTGCTGTATGCGATGTACGACTCGGGGTTCCGCCCGGACCGCAGCCACGCCAAGTCGGCGCGGTCGGTCGCCGAGACGATGGGTAACTACCACCCCCACGGTGACGCGTCGATCTACGACACCCTGGTGCGCATGGCGCAGCCCTGGTCGCTGCGGTACCCGCTCGTCGACGGGCAGGGCAACTTCGGCTCACCCGGCAACGACCCGCCTGCGGCGATGCGGTACACCGAAGCGCGGCTCACCCCGCTCGCCATGGAGATGCTGCGTGAAATCGACGAGGAGACAGTCGATTTCATCCCGAACTACGACGGCCGCGTGCAGGAACCGACGGTGCTGCCCAGCCGGTTCCCCAACCTGTTGGCCAACGGCTCCGGCGGCATCGCGGTCGGCATGGCGACCAACATCCCGCCGCACAACCTGCGCGAGCTCGCCGAGGCCGTTTTCTGGTGCCTGGAGAACCACGAGGCCGACGAGGAGGCCACCCTGGCCGCGGTGTGCGAGCGCGTCAAGGGCCCCGACTTCCCCACCGCCGGCCTGATCGTCGGCACGACGGGCATCGCCGATGCCTACAAGACCGGGCGCGGCTCGATCCGGATGCGCGGCGTGGTGGAGGTCGAAGAGACCAGAGGCCGAACGTCTTTGGTGATCACCGAGCTGCCCTATCAGGTCAACCACGACAACTTCATCACCTCGATCGCCGAACAGGTGCGCGACGGCAGGCTGGCCGGCATCTCCAACGTCGAGGACCAGGGCAGCGACCGCGTCGGTGTGCGCATCGTCGTCGAGATCAAGCGCGACGCCGTGGCCAAGGTGGTGCTGAACAACCTCTACAAGCACACCCAGCTGCAGACCAGCTTCGGCGCCAACATGTTGTCCATCGTCGACGGGGTCCCGCGCACCCTGCGGCTCGACCAGATGATCCGCCATTACGTGGCGCACCAGCTCGACGTGATCGTCCGCCGCACCACCTACCGGCTGCGCAAGGCCAACGAACGCGCCCACATCCTGCGCGGTCTGGTCAAGGCGCTCGACGCCCTGGACGAAGTCATCGCGCTGATCCGGGCGTCGGAAACGGTCGACATCGCCCGGGCCGGGCTGATCGAGTTGCTCGACATCGACGAGATCCAGGCCCAGGCGATCCTGGACATGCAGCTGCGTCGCCTCGCCGCCCTGGAGCGCCAGCGCATCATCGACGACCTGGCCAAGATCGAGGCCGAGATCGCCGACCTGGAAGACATTTTGGCCAAGCCGGAGCGCCAGCGCGGCATCGTGCGCGACGAGCTCGCCGAGATCGTCGAGAAGCACGGCGACGACCGGCGCACGCGGATCGTCGCGGCCGACGGCGAGGTCAGCGACGAGGACCTGATCGCCCGCGAGGACGTCGTCGTCACCATCACCGAGACCGGTTACGCCAAACGCACCAAGACCGACCTGTACCGCAGCCAGAAGCGCGGCGGCAAGGGCGTGCAGGGCGCCGGCCTCAAGCAAGACGACATCGTCAAGCACTTCTTCGTCAGCTCGACGCACGACTGGATCCTGTTCTTCACCACGCAGGGCCGGGTCTATCGCGCCAAGGCCTACGAACTGCCCGAGGCGTCCCGGACCGCCCGCGGCCAGCACGTCGCCAACCTGCTGGCCTTCCAGCCCGAGGAGCGCATCGCCCAGGTCATTCAGATCCGTGGCTATGAGGACGCCCCGTACCTGGTGCTGGCCACCCGCAACGGCCTGGTGAAGAAGACCAAGCTCACCGACTTCGACTCCAACCGCTCCGGTGGGATCGTGGCGATCAACCTGCGCGACAACGACGAGTTGGTGGGCGCGGTCTTGTGCTCGTCGGAGGACGACCTGCTGCTGGTGTCGGCCAACGGCCAGTCCATCCGGTTCTCGGCGACCGACGAGGCGCTGCGGCCGATGGGACGCGCCACCTCCGGCGTGCAGGGCATGCGGTTCAACACCGACGATTACCTGTTGTCGCTCAACGTGGTTCGCGAGGGCACCTACCTCTTGGTCGCGACGTCCGGCGGTTACGCCAAGCGCACCGCGATCGAGGAGTACCCGGTGCAGGGCCGCGGCGGGAAGGGCGTGCTGACGGTGATGTTCGACCGACGGCGCGGCAAGCTGGTGGGCGCGCTGATCGTCGACGACGACAGCGAGCTGTACGCGATCACCTCCGGGGGCGGGGTCATCCGAACTGCGGCGCGGCAGGTCCGCAAGGCTGGACGACAGACCAAGGGCGTTCGGCTGATGAACCTGGGCGACGACAACACGCTGCTGGCCATCGCCCGCAACGCCGAGGAAAACGCGGACGAGGTCGTCGAGGAAGCGGAAGGCGCCGCGGAGTCCGACGGCTAGTCGGTGCAATCCCGGGGGTCCGGCGAACAGCCGGGCAATTAGACTCGGCCCGACCAGACAAAATGTGACTGCCATCGTCCCGCGGGTCGTGGCAGGAGATCAAAGGAGTCGGGGTGAGCTCACCGAACGAGCCGGGCGCCCCCAAAATGGGCGATGGCCTCAATGGGGACGGCTCGGCCGAGCGCGCCGGCGTACACCGCGCGACGCCGCCCGCACATCCCGGACGTGCTCCCGACGCCGGTGGGCGGGCCCGACGGCCGCGCCTCGGTCGGGGGCTCGTTCTGGCGCGGCGCCTGCGGGGGCCTGGGCCCACCGCGCTGCCGCGGTGGCGACTCTCCGGCGTCGGGAGCACGTCCGGGATGTGCGGGCGGCGTCGCGCGGTGTACGCCGGCGCGCTCGGCCGAGCCGTCCCC
>NZ_LZKF01000177.1:0-4475 GCF_001672665.1 Mycobacterium sp. E2238
GTCGACAACGCGGTCCTCACCGGGACCGGGTTCTCCGGAGCGCTACGCGCGCTCGAACAATCGTGGGGCCGCGACCCCGAAACGATGATCCCGGATGTCCGGTACACGCCGAACCCCAACGACGCCCCGGGCGGCCCGCTGGTCGAAAGGGCGGATAGGCAATGCTGACCCGCTTCATCAAGCGCCAGCTGGTCATGTTCGGCATCCTGACCGCGATCACAGCGATTGCGTTGGGCTGGTACTACCTGCAGATTCCCACTGCGGCCGGGATCGGCCAGTACACGTTGAAGGCGGACCTACCCGCGTCGGGCGGCCTGTACAAGACCTCCAATGTGACGTATCGCGGTGAAACCATTGGCACGGTCACCGCCGTCGAGCCGACCGCCACGGGGGCGCGGGTGACGATGAGCATCGGGGACCGCTACCGGATCCCGATCGACGCCTCGGCGAACGTGCATTCGGTGTCGGCGGTCGGTGAGCAGTACCTCGACCTGGTGTCGGTAGGCAATGCGCACCAATACTTCTCGCCCGGTCAGACCATCACCAAGGGAACCGTGCCCACCGAGATCGGGCCGGCGCTGGACGCCGCCAACCGGGGGTTGGCCGCGCTGCCCAAGGACAAGATCGCCGGGCTGCTCGACGAAACAGCCCAAGCGGTAGGCGGATTGGGCCCCGCGCTGCAGCGACTGGTCGATGCGACGCAGGCGATCGCCGGTGACTTCAAGACCAACATCACCGACATCAACGACATCATCCAAAACTCGGGGCCCATCATCGACAGCCAGGTCAACTCCGGTGACTCGATCGACCGCTGGTCGCACAACCTGAGCATCCTGGCCGCGCAGAGCGCGGAAAACGACCAGCACCTGCAAAGCATCCTGACCCAGGCGGCGCCGACCGCCGATCAGGTCAACGAGGTGTTCAGCGACGTCCGAGAGTCGCTGCCGCAGACACTGGCGAATCTCGAAATCGTGCTGGACATGCTCAAGCGCTACCACAAGGGCGTCGAGCAACTGCTGGTGGCTTATCCGCAGGGCGCCTCGGAAGGTCAGACGGTCACGACGGCCTTTCCGGGCTACGCATCGCTCGGGACCTCGCTGACGATCAACCAGCCCCCGCCGTGTCTGACCGGGTTTCTCCCGGCCTCCCAGTGGCGGTCTCCCGCGGATACCAGCCTGGCGCCGATGCCGTCCGGAACCTATTGCAAGATCCCGCAGGACACTCCGGCCAACGCGGTGCGCGGCGCACGCAATCTTCCGTGTGTCGATGTCCCCGGCAAACGCGCGGCGACGCCGCGGGAATGCCGCGACCCCAAACCCTATGTCCCGCTGGGCACCAACCCGTGGTACGGCGAACCCAACCAGCTCGTGACCTGCCCGGCGCCCGCGGCGCGCTGCGACCAGCCGGTGAAACCGGGGCTGGTGATACCCGCTCCGTCGGTCAACAACGGCCTCAACCCGGCGCCCTCCGACAGGGTGGCCGGGACGCCACCGCCGATCAGCGATCCACTGCAGCGGCCGGGATCGGGAACCGTGGAATGCAATGGGCAGCAGCCGAATCCCTGCGTCTACACCCCCGGCGCCCCTCCCCCGGCCGTTTACCTGCCCCAGAGCGGCGAACTGGTGGGGCCCGATGGCGCGAAGTACACGGTCGAGAACTCGAGCAAAACGGGAGACGACGGCTGGAAGGACATGCTGGCGCCGCCTGCCAGCCGATGAAGGGATTGGAAATGCGGGAAGCGATTGGCCTAGGCCAACTTCGGAGTGACGCCTGTAGGTACCTCGAACGGGTCGCCGCCGGGGAGACCATCGATGTCGTCCGCCGCGGCAAGCTGGTAGCGCGTATCGTGCCCGTCGGTGACTGGAGGGTGGCTCCCATCCCCGCGCGGTCCGCGAAACCCGGGCCGCAAAACGCCGGTGGGTGGATCGGCCTAGATGAACTGCGAACGCGTGCCGGGCGATGCTTCGACCGGGTCGCGGCCGGGGAGACCGTCAGCGTCGTGCGCGGGGGCAGATTGCTGGCGCACATCGTGGCCGCCGGCGACGCGGACAGGACGTCGAGGCCGGTGGACACCGTCGGCGGGATCGAGCTTGACGAATTGCGAAAGCGTGCGGGTCGTTACTTCGACGAGGTTGCGGCGGGCCAGACGATCGACGTCATCCGGGGCGGCAAGCTGGTTGCCCGCATCGTGTCGGTCGCCTAGGGACAACGGCCGCTGATTTCCCGCGCTGCACGGAAGGTTTGCGGCACCGGCGGTGTTATGGCTCGTGTGACCGCGAGTGGCTTCCACGAGGGCGAGACCGCAACGCAGCGCCGAGCGGGCGTCGAAGCCGAGGCCGGGCGGCTCGAGGGCATGCTCGACTCGTCGGGCCTGTCCGTGGGCGCCGAAAAATTTCTCGCGTCACAGCGGTTCGCCGCGCTGACCGCGCGCGACCACGCCGGGGTCCTCTGGATCTCGCCGTTGGCTGCACCGCCGGGTTTCCTGCGCGGCCACGACGACATCTTGCGGGTCGCCACCTTCCCCCGCGACGGCGATCCCCTGCACGACATCCCGACCGGTCAACAGGTAGGACTGATCGCCATCGACTTCGCCACCCGGCGCAGGCTACGGGTCAACGGCGAGCTTGTCAGTGCTGACCGGCCGGGCGGCATGTTCGTCCGCGTCGATCAGTCATACGGCAACTGCCCCAAGTACATTCATCGCCACGCCATCGACGTGGGGATCCTTGGCGCCCCTCCTCCACTACCTGCGACCCGCGCGACGGTTCTGGACGCATCCGATCAAGCGTTGGTCGCACGGGCAGATACGTTCTTTCTGGGCACCAGCCATCCCACCCGTGGCCGAGATGCGTCACATCGCGGAGGTCCACCGGGATTCGTCCGAGTCGACTCCCCAAACCGATTGTGGTGGCCGGACTTTCCGGGGAACAACATGTTCACCAGTTACGGCAACCTCGCCGTCGACGACGAGGCCGCTTTGCTGTTCATCGATTTCGATACCGGCGCCACTTTGCACATCACCGGCACCGCACACGTGCGGTGGACCACCCCCGGCGAGGCCGGTGATGACGGTGGGGTGGGTCGAAACGTCGCATTCTCCGTCGACGCCGTCGCCCGCTAGTCCTCGAAGAGTCCCCCGTCCGGTAGGGGGAGTTGGCAGATGGCGTGCGCCTCGTCGGCGCTGAGCCCGAACAACCGCAGAACGTTTTCCGTGACGACGTCCGCCGCGCGCGCGTCATCGCGATCGGGATGGTCACGCAACAGGTTTCCGAGGCCCAGCAGCGCGCCCCCGGCCATGGCGAGGGCTAACTCGGGGTCGTCGACGTCAAACCTCCCGGCGGCGACGCCGGCTTTGATGTCGCGGAGTGCGCGCGGCGCCAGACCCCGTTCCGACGACAGCAGTTCCAGCCCGTTGGCCAGCAAAATCTGGCTCTCCTGCGGATGCCGACGAAACAGCCGGCCAGTCAGCCGAAAACTGGTGGCGAAAGTTTGGGCCGGGTCCTCGATGGCTTCGGTGAGCCGATCGAGCATCGACCCGTAGGCGTCGAGCACATCGGCGACCGCGGCCTCGAACAACTGCTCCTTGCTGTCGAAGTGGTTGTAGAAAGACCCCATGCCCACGTCGGCGGCCTGGGTGATTTCCAGGACCGGGACATTGACCTTGCCCTCGGCGATCAGCCGCTGCGCGGCTTTGACCAGCGCAGCCCGGGTACGCCGCTTGCGCCGCTCCAGCCTGGTCGGCTCTACCATCGCGCTCATTCACAGCAGTATGCATCAGTTATGAGGATTCCGTCAGATCCTTGACTGAACGTTCTCTCGTATGTGACGATTTCGTCAGTTAGTTGGGAGTTAGTCATGGATTTGACCGAAAGTGCCCGCCCGCAGGCGCACAGCGAGCAGACCGCGCGGCCCGGTGAGCATCCGGGGCGATCGCGTAACCCGGTGATCAAAGTCGCCGACATCGCGTGGTTGGAGTTCGAGCGCCCGGACCTGGCCCGGGCCGAGGCGTTCGCGCGGGCCTTCGGCTTCCACACGGCCCAACACGGCCCGGACGAACTGCACTTACGCGGAACGTGGGCGGGAGGGCCGTGCGTCATCGTGCGTCGCGGCCGGCGAAGCCGCTTCACCGGCGCCGCGTTCCGGGCCCCCGACCAGGGCGACGTGCTCCGGTTGGCGGACTCCGTAGGCGCATCGGTGCGGCCGCTGCCGGAAACCATCGGCGGGGTATCGGTCGACTTGATCGACCCCAGTGGCATGCCGGTCCGCGTCGTCGCCGGATTGCATCAACTCCCGGAACTACCGGGCCAACGATCCCCCGCCTTCAATTTCGGAAACGACATGCGGCGCGTCAACGCCGGCCAGCGTCCGCCCCGAGAGCCCGCGCGGGTGCAACGCCTGGGCCACCTGGTGGTGCAGTCGACCAAGTACCTCGAAACGCTGAACTGGTATCTGGACAACCTGGGCATGATCGTGAG
>NZ_LZKF01000178.1:0-25502 GCF_001672665.1 Mycobacterium sp. E2238
CGTGTTCAAGGCCGCGGCGCAGGGCGGCGCGGCGCCGCTGGTGATCATCGGTGTGGTGGCCAGTGGGATCGCGGCCTACTTCTACGTGCGGGTGATCGTGTCGATGTTCTTCACCGAGGCAACCGACGACACCCCGCACGTGGTGGCGCCGGGGATTTTGAGCAAGGCCGCGATCGCGGTGTGCGCCGCGATTACCGTGGTGCTGGGCATCTTCCCGCAGCCGGTGCTCGACCTCGCCGACCAGGCCGCCCAGCTGCTGCACTGAATCAGCCGAGGAACGGCCGCACGGCCAGCACGTAAACGGCCAGGGCGGCCAACGGCGCGGCCAGCGGCAACCACGGCAGCTGCAGCGGGAACGACGTCGCCACCAACCCGGCGAACGTGAACCCAACGGCGCCAACGGCCGTCGGCCAGCTGCCCAGCACCACAGCGGCCGACCCGCCGACCGCGTGGCGGCACACCAGGTAGGCGGCGGCGCTCAGCCCCGACAGCGCGACGAACACGAGCGGCGGATCGGACAGCACGATGGTGACCACCGACAGCACCACCGCAAGCGTTGCGGCGGGACGAAAAGCCGTCCCCGCCACCACCGCGGCCAGGGCCGTTGCCCAAGCGGCGACGGCGCGTCCGTGCGTGCCGTCGGCGGCCAAGCCGACCATCAGCAGGCCGAATACCACCGAGAACACCGGGGCCCACAGCCGCGGCAGTGCCGCCTTGACGTCGCTAGCCACCGAGCCGTCCCCGTATCCTTCGGCGGCGGTCGGGCAGCACACCCATGGACTGCTCCAGCCCGCTATCTCCTTGCCACGACACGATGTCGACGCCGACGGTGGCCATGTCGCGATACATGGCGGAGCGCTGCAGCGTCCACATCCGGTCCACTAGGGGATCCTGCTCGCCCTCGAACGGGGACTTGTCGAGGATGTCGACGGCGATGACGACGTGGCCCCGCTTGCGGAGATCGATCAACGCGAGCGCGAATTCGGTATCGAGCAGCGTCGAGAACGCAATGACGATCGCGCCGGCCGGAACGGCCGCGCGCGGCGCCAATGTGCCTGTTGTCTTCTCGAATCGATCGCCGGCACCGAGCACCGTGTCGAGCACCCGATAGAACTGGCGCTGCCCGATGTCGGCGCCCAGCCAGCGCGGGCGGTTGCCGCCCAGGGCGACGACGCCGGCGCGGTCCCCGTGGCGCAGCGCGGTCTGCACGACCTGCGCGGCGCCTCGAACCACGCGCTCCGTGGCGTGGGTCGCCGGGCCCGACGGCTGGCGATAGGTGTCGATCAGCACCACCACGTCGGCGGCTCGATCGGTGAGGCGCTGAGTGACGTGTAGCTGGCCACGCCGCGCGCTCACCGGCCAATTCACCGCGCGCAGTTGGTCTCCGGGCACGTAGGCGCGAATGTCGGCGTATTCCACGCCGGGGCCGACGTGCCGGGTGAGGTGCGCACCCAGGCGGTCGAGTAGCTCGGTCTGCGGGATGGGCGTCGACTGCGGGGGCGTGAGGGGAAAGACGATGACTTCGGCGGCGTCGACGGTCGCCGTCCCGTACAGCAGCCCGCCGCGCGCGACCGCGTCGACCCGGGCCCGGATGAAGTACCTGCCCCAGCGTTGCGCCGTTGCCGCAACCCTTTTGGTCTGGCGGGAGTCCGAGTCGAGGACTTCGAGCTCCATCCCCTCGACGGGCGGAACCGTGACCTCGACCGCGGAAAACCCCGTTGCCCCGCCCTCTTCGGTCGCCCAGACGCGCAGCTGCGCGCGGTCGTTTTCGAAGCACCGCTGGGCATCGGGATCGCCGTGCACGCGGATCGCCGGCACCGGTCGTTGCCAGCTGACCGAACACAGCACGCCCAGCAGCGGCGCCGCGAACGCGATCAGCTGCCACCGCGCGCCGATCACCGCGACCGCGAGCGCCAGCCCCGCGCAGCTGGCCATCGCCCGCGTCAAATACGATGCGCGCCAGCGAAACTCAACCGGAGATTGGGTCAACCGGAGCCCCCGCCGGTGCGGGGCACCGGTAAGCGCCGCAGCAACTCCCCGACCACGTCGGCGCCCTGAATCTTGCGCACCCACATCTCCGGGCGCAGGGTGATCCGGTGCGCGACCGCCGGGACGGCCAGCGCCTTGACGTCCTCGGGGATCACATAGTCCCGGCCGAGCAAAAGCGCGCGGGCGCGCGCGAGTTGAACCAGGTCGAGCTCGGCGCGCGGGCTGGCGCCCACCGCCACCTGCGGATGGTGCCGCGTCGCATTGGCCAGCGACACCACGTAGTGCAACACGTCCTCGTGCACGGTCACCTGCTCGACCGATTCACGCATCGCGAGCAGGTCGTGCGCATCCACCACCTGATTGACGGTCGGTTCCACCGACCCCCGTTCGAGGCGCCGGCGCAACATCGCGGCCTCGTCCCGCTCGGACAGGTAGCGCAGTTCCAGGCGGATGGCGAACCGGTCGAGCTGCGCTTCCGGCAGCGGATAAGTGCCCTCGTACTCGATCGGATTGTCGGTCGCGAGGACGACGAAAGGCTTTGGCAGCTGGTGTGTTTCACCGTCGATGCTGACCTGGCCTTCGGCCATCGCCTCGAGCAGCGCCGCCTGAGTCTTGGGCGGCGTGCGGTTGATCTCGTCGGCGAGCAGCAGGTTGGTGAAGATCGGTCCCGCCCGAAAAGCGAAGCGGCCCGACTGCATGTCGTAGATCGTCGAGCCGAGCAGGTCCGCGGGCAGCAGGTCCGGGGTGAACTGCACGCGGGTGAACTGCAGCCCCAGCGCCGCGGCGAACGACCGGGCGATCAGGGTCTTGCCCAGGCCGGGCAGGTCCTCGATGAGGACGTGGCCGCGGGCGAGCACCGCGATGAGGATGAGCGTGAGCGCGGAACGCTTGCCCACCACGACCCGCTCGATCTCGTCGAGCACCGCCTCGCAGTGCGCTGTGGTTGTTGCGGCCGGCAGCGTCATACCTGTTCCAACTTTCGCAGAATCTCTTCCAGCGTCGCACGGCCGGGACCGGGTCGCCGGTCACCGGTCCGCGCGACGTTGTTCGGATTAACCCATTCCCACAGTTCGGCCCCGAACAGCATCTGACCGCCCGCCTGATATGCCACAGGATCTTTGGATCGCCGTTCGCCGGTCGTCATCTCGTATCTGCGCGCCAGCATCGGGCGCAGGTGCCGGTCCCAGTCCACACGGGTCGACTCCGACCACCGGATCGTCGTCTCGGTGTTGGAAAGCCAGCGGCGCAGCGAATCCCCGAGCTCGTCGGGGTCCGCCTCCGCCTCGGGTCGCGTTCCGCGCCCCAGGACGCGGCGGACGGTGAGCAGCACCAGCGCCAGGGCACCGCCCGCGGCGGCCAACACCAGTTGCCGGTCGTGCTGCATCAACGCCAGCAGCTCGATCCCGACGATGAGGCAGATGCCCAGGGCCAGCGTCCTTTTCATACGGGACTCCGGGAGCCGAGCTCGTCGAGGACCAGCTGGAGAACGCGCACCGCTACGTCGCGATGCCCCTCGTTCATCACATGCGGGCTGAATCGCGCCTCGGCGAACAGGTTCACCAGTTGCACGGCGTTATCGGCATGCAGCGCATGGTGTTCGACGGCCCGGGCCAGCACCTCGGTCGGGGTGTCGAAGTCCTGCGGGACGGCGCCGGGCACATTCGCGAGTTCGCGCTCCATCGCGGCATAACAGGCGATGATCGCCTCGCGGGGTTCCCGGCTGAGGTCTGCCATCTCGGCCAGCCCCCGCTCGGCCGCGCGCACCAGGGATTCCGACCGCGTCGGCGGCGCCGGGGATTCGGCGTGATCGTCGATGACGGCGCCCGGCTTCGCCGCGCGCCACCGCCGGCGCGACATGACGACGGTCCCCGTGACGATGATCAGCATCATCGGGACTGTGGCGGCGAGCAGGATGCCGAACATGTCCCCGTTCGCGGAATGCGGCCGCTGCGGCGCCGGGGCGTTGCCCTGCTCCGCGGGTGGAGCGCCGTTCGTCTGCGGGGGCTGAGCCTGACCGACGCCGTGCGGCGCCAACAGGCGGGACGCCACCATCACGATCACCAGCCAGGCCACGATCACCGCCAGCGCGATCAGCACCACGCGCCAGCTCGGCCGGCCCCTGCCGGTGCCGAGCATCTCGGACAGCTGGCCCGCTTGCGGCGCCGAAGCGCGCGGGTCGCGCAACCGGGCGATGACCGCGATCGCCACCAGCGCAAGCGTCACGCCGAGGGCGGCCACCACGAATAGCAGCGCCGCCCGGCTACCGGCGGCCTCGCCGCGCTCCTCGTGGTGGGCGGCCGGCAGGTAACCCCGCAGCGCGGCGGAGACGACGAGCAGCAGCACGATCAGGGCGACGACCCGCCCCGTCGGCTTGTCCATACCAGGCATTGGCATACCACTCGGTTGTTGCGGCACTGGCCTTGCCTCATCCTGGCACGTCAGGCCGCGCGTTATCCACAGTCGGAGATCCATCCACAAACCCGCGTTCTTACGTTTTTCATCGAATGCTTGTTCGATACCGTTGGGTCGTGGGTTTCCGGATGAGCGCCGAGCAGGCACGAGAGCGGATCGGCGCCGCTCTTGACGCGATCGACGCCGCGCACGACGCGTTGCGGGCGACGTCGTTGCGCCCGATACGCCCGAGGGCCGACGCGCGGCGCGCGTCTCGCCACGCGCCCCCGCGCGGTGGGACACTACGATTCGTGCCGCCATACCGCGACGTCGCCGCGTTCGACGATCGTGCCGCCGGCTACGACCGCGGCTGGCGCGGACGGCTGCATCACGAGATCGCCGACCGCACCGCGCAGCTGGCCGTGGCGACGGTCACCGCCCCCGAGTATGTGCTCGACGTCGGGTCCGGCACCGGATACCTGCTGCAACTGCTCGCCCGCCGCTACCCGAACGCCAAGCACCTCGCCGGGATCGATCCGGCCCCGCAAATGGTTTCCACCGCAAGGAGTCTCGCTATCGACCCGCGATTGAGCTTCACCCGTGGAGTAGCCGAAGAGCTCAATTATGCCGACCGCGCCTTCGACTTGGTGGTCAGCACGACGTCATTCGATCACTGGAGCGATCAGCTGACGGGCCTGCTGGAGTGCGCCCGGGTGCTGCGGCCCGGCGGAAGCCTGGTGCTCGTCGACCGGTTCTCGCTGTGGCTGTTGCCGACCCTCGCCGTCGGCCGGCGCGGCAAGGCGCGGACCAGGCGCCGCGTCGAGCGCCTGCTCTTGCAGGCGGGATTCCAGTCCCCCAAATGGCAGCGGTTGCATGCCGTGATCATCAACGCGGTCACGGCGAAGACGCGGGCCTAGTCCGGCTGGAAGGGCCGGAAGCTGCCGTCGAGCACCTGCAGATGGCCGATGGTGCGACCGGTGATCTTCGCGGGATCGACGAGTGTCAATTCGACTGCCGCCCGGGCGAATTCGTCGGCCGCGGCGGTATCCGCGAAATCGCGGGCATAGTAGGCCAGCCCCGGAGTGAGGATCGGTTTCGACGGCGACAGGGCGTTGACCGCGATGTGGTGATCGGCGAGATCGTATGCCGCGCACTGGGTCAGATGCTCCAGCGCCGCCTTGGAACCACCGTAACCGGGCAGCACGCCGCCGGTGCGGTCCGGGTACGGCCCGTCGCCGGGGATCCTCGACGCGACCGAGGTGACGTTGACGATCGACCCGCCGCCCGCTTCGATCATGTCCGGGCTCACCAGCTGCATCAGCTCGTACGCGGCGAAGACCGCGATCTCGAAATGCCGGCGATACGCGGCGAGCGGGATGCTGACGAATCCCGGCCAGCCCGGTTTCGCGGCGGCACTCGCCGGCTTGCCCGACTTGGCGCGCGGTTCGGAGCCGGGCGCCGGGGGGCGTCCGGGCGCGGTGAATGCCGCGTTGTTCACCAGGATCGTGATGGGCCCCAAGGCTTCTCGCGCCTCGCCCACCATCCGGGCGATGTCCTCACGGTCAGTCAGGTCGGCCCGGATGGCCACCGCCCGTCCGCCGGCCGCCTGGATCTCGGCCACCGTCTCGCCGATGGTGCCGGGCAACCGCTCATCCCACACCTGCTCGGTGCGGCCCGCCACCGCGACGGCGGCGCCCTCCGCCGCGAGGGCCAGCGCGATCGCCCGGCCCAGTCCGCGGCTGCCACCGGTGACGATGGCGGCCCGCCCCGCTAGGCGCCCGGTCATCGCTTCACCCCGTGCACGACGATGGCGGTGGTCTGCTCCACCCACGCATCGTCGAGTTCGTCCTCCGGGCGCAGCAGCATGCGCAGCATCGTGGCTCCCCCAATCAACTCGATCAACCGGTCCGGATCGACATCGGGATGCGCTTCGCCCCGGTCGACGGCGTCGCTCAGCCGCACCCGCACCGTCGCGAACAGGTCCGCGAAGCGCGACATCACCCGGGCGTTCAAGGCGGGATCGGCCGTCATGTCGGCCACCAGGCCAGGCAGGGCGGCGCGAACCACCGGGGTGGTGAAGACGTCGCGGGTGGCCTCGATCATCATCCGGATGTCCGCGGCGATGTTCCCGGCCGGCGCCTCCAGCGCGGTGGGCGCCACCGGGAAGGCCGCCTCGTGCACCAATTCGGCCTTGCTGGACCACCGGCGGTACAGCGCCGACTTCGTCGTTCCCGCGCGCTCGGCGACCGCCGCCAAACTCAGATTTGAATAGCCCATTTGCACAAGCAGTTCCGCGGTGGCCGATAGGATGGCCGAGTCGATACGCGGGTCCCGCGGGCGGCCGGCACCGGGGGCCTTGTCAATGGCGGACGGGTCTGCTTTCATATCGCTACCTACCGTATCGTAATTGCCGCGCCGAAGTCTCAAAGAATGGAGGCACCCGTGGCCAACGAACCCGTGCTGGACAAGGTCGACCGGCTGCAACGCTCCAGCCGAGACGTCACGACGCTGCCCGCCGTGATGTCGAAATGGCTGTCGACCGTCCTGCCCGCCGGTGCGATGCCGGAGGTGACCGTCGAGAGCGGCGTCGACTCCACGGGCATGTCGTCGGAAACCATCATCCTCTCCACTCGCTGGCAGGAGGGCGGAAAGCCCGTCGAGCAGAAACTCGTGACCAGGGTTGCGCCCGCCGCCGAAGACGTGCAGGTCTTTCCAACCTACCGGCTTGACCATCAATTCGAAGTCATCCGAAAGGTCGGCGAACTCACCGACGTACCCGTTCCGCCGGTGCGCTGGCTCGAGCCCACCGGCGAGGTGCTGGGCACCCCCTTCTTCGTGATGGACTACGTCGAGGGTGTGGTCCCGCCCGACGTCATGCCCTACACGTTCGGCAACAACTGGTTCGCCGACGCCCCCGCCGAACGTCAACGCGAACTGCAGGACGCAACCGTTGGGGTGCTGGCCAAGTTGCATTCAATCCCCAACGCCCAGAACACCTTCGGCTTTCTCGCCGACGGCCAGGACGGCGACACCGCGCTGCGCCGGCACTTCAACTGGGTGCGGTCCTGGTACGACTTCTCGGTTCCCGACATCGGCCGCTCGCCGTTGCTGGAACGAACCTTCGCCTGGCTGGAGGACAACTGGCCGGCCGAATCGGCCGCGCGCGAGCCCGTGCTGCTCTGGGGCGACGCCCGGGTGGGCAACGTGCTCTACCGCGACTTCCAGCCGGTGGCGGTGCTGGACTGGGAAATGGTCACGCTCGGGCCGCGGGAGCTCGACGTGGCGTGGATGATCTACGCGCACATGGTTTTTCAGGAACTGACCGGCCTGGCGGGTCTGCCTGGCCTGCCGGAGGTGATGCGCGAGGACGACGTCCGCGCCACCTATCAGCGACTGACCGGCGTGGAAGTGGGTGACCTGCGCTGGTTTTACGTGTATTCGGGCGTCATGTGGGCCTGCGTGTTCATGCGCACCGGCGCGCGCCGGGTGCACTTCGGCGAAACGGAGAAGCCCGACGATGTCGAGTCGCTGTTCTACCACGCAGGCTTGATGCGCCGCCTTATCGGAGAGGAGCAATGATGCTTGGTCCGCTCGACGAGTTCCCGGTACATCAGATCCCGCAGCCGATCGCGTGGCCGGGTTCCTCGGACCGCAACTTCTACGATCGCTCCTACTTCAACGCCCACGACCGCACCGGAAACATCTTCGTCATCAGCGGCATCGGCTACTACCCCAACCTCGGGGTCAAGGACGCGTTCTTCCTCGTCCGGCGCGGCGATACCCAGACCGCGGTGCACCTGAGCGACGCCATCGACCAGGATCGGCTCAACCAGAAGGTCAACGGCTACCGGATCGAGGTCGTCGAGCCGCTGCGCAAGCTGCGGTTGGTCCTCGACGAAACCGAAGGCATCGCAGCCGATCTCACCTGGGAGGGGCTGTTCGACGTCGTGCAGGAACAGCCGCACCTGATGCGGTCCGGCAACCGGGTGACGCTGGACGCCCAACGGTTCGCCCAGCTCGGCAGCTGGAGCGGTCGCATCGCCGTCGACGGCGAGGAGATCCCCGTCGACCCCGCGACCTGGCTCGGCAGCCGCGACCGGTCCTGGGGCATCAGGCCGATCGGCGAACCCGAGCCGGCGGGGCGGCCCGCCGACCCGCCGTTCGAGGGCATGTGGTGGCTGTACGTGCCGATGGCGTTCGACGAGTTCGCCATCGTGCTGATCATCCAGGAGGAGCCCAACGGCTTCCGTTCGCTCAACGACTGCACCCGGATCTGGCGCGACGGCCGCGTCGAGCAGCTGGGCTGGCCGCGGGTCAAGATCCACTACCGCTCCGGCACCCGCATCCCCACCGGGGCGACCATCGACGCCACCGCCCCCGACGGCACGCCGGTCCACTTCGACGTCGAGTCCAAGCTGCCGGTGCCCATCCACGTCGGCGGCGGATACGGCGGCGACTCGGACTGGCTGCACGGCATGTGGAAGGGCGAGAAGTTCGTCGAGCGCCTGACCTACGACATGACCGACCCGGCGACCGTCGCACGGTCCGGCTTCGGCGTGATCGACCACGTCGGCCGGGCGGTGTGCCGCGACGGCGATCGCGAGCCGGTGGAGGGCTGGGGCCTCTACGAGCACGGCGCGCTGGGCCGCCACGACCCGTCCGGGTTCTCCGACTGGCTGACCGTCGCCCCCTAGTCAGCCCGCGAACGTCGAGGAGTTCCGGGATTCTCGGGCCATCTCGCGCAACAACTCGACGTTCGCGGGTGTCGGGCGATTGGCGTACGAAATCGCGAAAATTGGGGTTGACTGGTGCGCGTGCCAAATCCGCCGTGGATTGTCGACGTTGTCGTGGTCGGTGCGGGCTTTGCGGGACTCGCCGCGGCGCGCGAGCTGGCCCGCCAGGGTCATGACGTGGTCGTCTTCGAGGGCCGCGACCGGGTCGGCGGCCGGTCGTTCACCGGCAGCGTGGCGGGCTTGCCCGCCGATCTGGGCGGCACGTTCGTCGGCCCGACCCAGGACGCGGTCCTGGCGCTGGCGGCCGAACTCGACGTCCCCACCATCCCGACCCACCACGACGGCAAGAACGTGATCCACTGGCGCGGCTGGACGCATTCCTATCGCGGCACCATTCCCAAGCTCTCGCTGACCGGCCTGCTCGACATCGGCCGGTTGCGTTGGCAATTCGACCGGATCGCCCGCAGCATCCCGCTGTCGGCCCCGTGGGACGCGCGCCGGGCGCGCGAGCTCGACGGTGTGTCGCTCGGCGGCTGGCTGCGCTCGGTGCACGCCACCGCCTCGTCGCACGACCTGTTGGCGATCGTGTCCCGGGTGACCTGGGGATGCGAGCCCGACGACGTGTCGATGCTGCACGCGGCCCGTTACACGCACGCCGCTGGTGGGCTGGACCGGCTGCTCGACGTCGAAAACGGCGCCCAACAGGACCGATTTCCGGGCGGCACCCAGCAGATCGCCGAGGCCGCGGCGGCCGAGCTGGGCACCCGGGTCGTGCTCAACGCGCCGGTGCGCCGCATCGACCGGCACGGCGCAGGGGTAACGGTCACCACCGATGTCGGCCAGGCGGAAGCCGGCTTCGTCGTCGTCGCGGTCCCGCCCGCCCATCGCGCGTCGATCGAATTCGCTCCCCCGCTGCCCGCCGAGTATCAACAACTCGCCCAGCACTGGCCGCAGGGCCAGCTCAGCAAGGCCTACGCGGCTTACTCCACACCGTTTTGGCGGACCAACGGCTTCTCCGGCCAGGCGCTGTCCGACACGGGGCCGGTGTTCATCACCTTCGACGTCAGTCCGCACGCCGACGGCCCGGGCGTCCTGATGGGCTTCGTCGACGCGCGCGCCTTCGACTCGCTCTCCCCCGAGCAGCGCCGCCACGACACATTGCGTTGCTTTGCGACGCTGTTCGGCGACGACGCCCTCAAACCACTCGACTATGTCGACCACCGTTGGGGCGCAGAACAATTCGCGCCCGGCGGTCCCACCGCCGCGGTCCCTCCGGGCTCGTGGACACGATTCGGGCCGTGGCTACGCGAGCCGGTCGGCCCCATTCACTGGGCCGGCACCGAGACCGCGGACGAATGGACCGGGTTTCTCGACGGTGCCGTCAGGTCCGGCCAGCGGGCGGCCGCCGAGATCACCGCCCTGCTATGAACTGATCCGCACGTCCTGGGTCACCGACTCGGCGAGTGCCCGCAGGTGGCGGTTCACCTCGCGCGGGTGCTCCAGCATCGAGCAGTGGCCGCCGGGCAGTTCGACCAGGCCGACGACGTTCGGTGCGGTGCCCGCGATCCGGCGGGCCTGGCTGATCGGGGTCAGCCGGTCGCGTTCGCTGCCGATGACCAGCGTCGGGACCGTCAAACCGTCCAGCTCCAGGTATCGCGACCCCAAGGCGGCCACCAGCATCCTGGCGCAACCGGCGCGCCCCGCCGGCGATGTCTGCTCGAAGAATTGGTGGACGATCCTGGCGACGCTGGGGTCGGCTTCCTTGCCCACCGCCAGCATTCCGACCAGGTAGCGGCTCGGGATGCGGGCGGCCGTGGGGATCGGGAACCCGCCGAACGCGTTGATCAGCGCGCGAGCGGCGGCCACCCGGGCCGGCGACAGGCCGCGCGGCACCGACAGCAGCTGCACCTTGCGGACCAGATCCCCTGTCGTGGTGTTGATCAGCGCGACGGCGTCGGCGCGGCGGCGGACCATGTGGCGGTAGCGGGCCGACCACGCGGCGATGGTGATGCCGCCCATGGAATGGCCGGCCAGCACGGCGCGCTCGTGCGGCGCCAGCGTCGCATCCAGCACCGAATTCAGGTCGGAAGCAAGGTGTTTCAGGCTGTACCCGTTACGCCGGGGCATACCGCTGCGCCCGTGGCCGCGGTGGTCATAGGCGATCACCCGGTAGTCGTTGGCCAGATCCGCGATCTGGTAGGCCCAGGCGCGGGTGGTGCAGGTGATGCCGTGCGCCAGGACAATCGGGTAGCCGTCGGGCGGCCCGAAGACCTCGGCGTGCAACCGGGTGCCGTCGGTCGCGTGGACGGCCACCGTCTGGCTCGGCGGCAGCACGTGGGGGTAGGGATCGACCGCGCGACCCGATCGTCGAGCACTCATCGCCGCCTCCCCCTCCAACGCGGCCTCGTCGCCGCAGTTAAGGACTTGCGCAAGCTTATCCCTAAGGTCCGTTCAGATTCGGCAAATCCGGCAAACCGTTGCGATGTGAGACGCTAACACCCGTGTACCCGATGTCCCGTCGGGAATTCATCGCGGCTACCACGGGCGTGGTCGGCGGTGGGCTGCTGGCCGCCTGCGCGCCGCACCACCCACCGTCCGCGCGGCCACCCCGACCGGATACCCGGTCGGTGCTCGTCGTCGGCGCCGGGATGGCCGGCCTGTCGGCCGCCCGCAGCCTCGCCGATGCGGGGTGGCCCGTTCGCGTGATCGAGGCCCGCGACCGCATCGGCGGCCGGGTGCACACCGACCGCGACTGGGGTGTACCGCTCGAGATGGGCGCGTCGTGGATCCACGGCACGGCGGACAACCCGCTGGTGCAGCTGGCGCGCCAAGCGGGAGCCCAGTTGGTCACGACCGACTATTACAGCTGGGCCAAGCTCGTGATCGATCCCAAACTTCCACCGCTCGACTACGACCCGACACTGTGGCGCGTGTTCGTGGAGCGGGCGCGCTACCAAGTCGACTCCGGCAGCCTGGCGGCCGCCGTCAACGCCGCGGCGGGCGGTGCAGCGCTGTCGACCTCGGACCGCGCCCAACTCGCCTTCTACCTCACCACCGAAATCGAGGACGAGTTCGCCGCCGACGCGGATCAGCTGTCCGCCATCACCTTTGACGAGGGCGACTACAGCGGCGGCGATCAGGCCGTCATCACGAACGGCTACGACGCCGTGCCGAGGCTGCTCGCCGACGGACTGCGGGTAGAGCTGAACACGCCGGTGACCGCGATCGCGCGGCGCGACGACTCCGTCGTTGTGCGGACAAAGGATCGGACTTTCCAGGGACCCGCCGCGATCGTCACCGTTCCGCTCGGCGTGCTGAAAGCCGGTGCTATCGCTTTCGATCCGCCCCTTCCCGGCCCGCATCGCCGCGCGGTCGACGCGTTGGGCTTCGGTGTGCTGTCGAAAAGTTTCTTCCGGTTCAACAGGCGCGGCTGGACGGTGGGCAACGCCTTCTATCAATACCTCGCCGCCGACAGCGGCCCGTGGGCCCAGTGGTTCAGCCTCCCGGCCGCCGCGGGACCAATCGCGTTGGCGTTCAACGCCGGTGACCGCGGCCGCGCCGTGGAGGCCTCCTCACCCCGGGAGCTGATCGCCACCGCCCTGCCGATTGCTCACCGGCTGTTCGGCGAGGACGTCTCCCCGGTCGAGGTCAGGACGTCGAGCTGGAGCGCCGACCCGTATGCGCGGGGCGCCTACTCTTTTCACGCCCCCGGCTCCGGCCTGGATGACAGGCGCCGGCTGCAGGAACCGATCAGCGACCGCCTTTACCTGGCGGGCGAGGCGGTCGGCGTCAGCAATCCGTCCACGGTGCACGGTGCGATGGCCAGTGGCCGATACGCCGCCGAGGAGTTGATGCGCCGGCTGGGTCGTTAGGAGGCAAGCCCGCGGAGCCGCGTCGACGCGTCACGCTGCGGTTCGTGCTGGCGGGCCGGGCCCGACACCAACCGGCGGCGGGCCGATGTGACGCCTTCGATGTGCGCGAGGGCCGCAGCGAGCGAGTCCGCCATGGGCAGGCCCAGTTCGGGCAGGACCCGCGTGAGCCGGCGCAGCGCCACGCCGCCGACGATGCAGCACCGCAACCCGGCCCGGCGATGCTCCTCGGTGAGCAGCAGCAGCGCTCGCAAGCCGGAGGCCGCGAGGAAGTCCAGGCCGGCGAGGTCGAGGACCAACGGGGCCCTGAGCCGCGAAAAGCGGCGTATCGCCTCGGCGATGAGCTCGGTGTTGGACGCGTCGACCTCGCCTTCGATGCGCAAGATGGTGGCCACGCTGCGGGCGTGGACATGGATTTGTGCTCCGGCGCAATCGATTTGGTAGCGGTTACGGGGTTGTCCAAGCAACCCGGCTGTATGTCGATCGGGTGTACGAAGATCGGTTGAAGCAGTCATGTTGAGTGCGCCCTTCAAGGGGATGGTAGTGAGCAGGGCGAGCGACGACGGTGTCCGAATGGCGCCCGTTGATAACGGCAGCTGGGGACTCAACCTGGCTACAGCCTACCGGCTAAAGCGGCCGCCCGTACCCATGAGCGGCACCGGGATTTTCGGACGACCCCGAAATCGGCGCTCAACCAGGCGGTTTCGCTTCGGTTCTGCGGGAGAAAAACTTATTCCGGCGTGTTCGTTCGAACGCGCCACGAATGTGGTGTCGGCGGGCCTGACCTGGGGCTTAGCGGCGTGTCGTCGTCACGGCCGCGATGTCATGCGCCGGAGCGTGGTGTGCGGGCTCTGGCCGTATGTCTGGCGGTACAGCACCGCGAACCGGCCGGTGTGTGCGAAACCCCAGCGCTGGGCGATTTCCGTGACCGTGGTGTTGGACGGCGCCCCGGCCAACAACTCTTGATGTGCGCGGTTGAGGCGCACGCGCCGAATGTATTCCGTTGGCGTGCTGGCGAGTTGACGACGGAAGAGGTACTGCACCGCCCGGGGGGTCAAATGCACGGCCGCCGCGACGTCGTTGATGCTGACGTCCTCGGCGGCGTGACGATGGATGAAAGACACGGCGTCCTTCAGCGTTTCGGGGAGCGCGGGCTCGTTGGCCAGGTCGTGCTCGGTGAGGTTGGACTGGTAGCACTCGAGCAGCGCGCCGGCCAACAGCGGAGCGAGCCCCGCCACGATGATTGGCTGGTGGGCGGTGTCGGGGCCGGCCAGGGTCAACACCACGTGGTCCAGCGTCCGGTGCCACGCACGCACGGCCGCGCGCGAGCGCGGGCGCCAGTCCAGGAAGTGGATCTGCTGGGGTAGCGGCGGGCGCCAATCCGCGGCGACCTTCTGCAGCACGTCCGGGGCGATGCTCACCACGTCGAACCGTGCCCCGTTGCACTGCAACACGCACGGCATGTCCTGGGCGACCAGTATCGGAAAGTCCACGGTGGCGGGGGAACCGCCCGCAACACTCATCGAACCCGCGCGAGGCTGGATAACGGCGACCGTGTCGGAGGCCGGAATCTCCACCGCGACGCGACCCTGAATCGTCACGTCGTCGACCGTCAACGAACCCGCCTCGCAGCGGCGATGGGAAACGGTCGAGCGGCCTGTGAGTCCGGTGATGCGCCAGCCGGGATGGTAGGCCCTGGCAAAGAATTGGCGGGCGGTCTGCGCATCGATGGTGCGGAACTGGTCGTGCCGAAGTGCCGGGCCCGAACCACCCGCGCGCCGGCCCGCGTCGCCCGCGAGTTCAGCGCCGGCTGCGGCTTGGCCCGCTCCGAGGGGTTGACTCACTGCACCGGCGAGCACGCCGGTGCCGGTTTTGTCAGTGGCGCTCGTCATGGTCGTCATAATCGGCGTCCCCTAAGGGCCGTGCACGGTTTCATCATTGCATCACCGGACACCCGATGACTGCAAGCGCCGCGGCGCCAGACAGGGGGCTCCCACCTGTTGATAGATGTTCTGTGAGTCAAGCGCGATCCGATCCCAGGCATAACGCGACAGCGCGCGGCTGCGGCCCGCCGCGCCCATGCTCTCGCACTGGAAACTCTGCGCCAAAAGGTTTCTCAGGGCAGCTGACAAACCGCCGGAAGTCTGCGACGAGAGCACGAGCCCGGTGACGTTGTCCACCACCGCGTCCTTGAGCACCCCGACGCCGAAGGCCACCACCACGACGCCGCTTGCCATCGCCTGCAGCACCGTCGTCGCGCGCGGTGGCTGTCGCGGCGTGCACGCGACCACGTCCGCGGACCGCAGCAGCATCGGCAGTTCGTCACCGACGACCGTGCCGGCGAACCGGACCCGCTCGGCCACCCCCAACTTGGCGGCCTGCTGCTGCAGCCCGGCCCGCGCCTCGTTGTGATCGGGCTCGGTGGCTTCGGTCTCGGCAATCACCAGCTCCGTGGCCGGAATCCTGGGCAGCGCCTTGATGGCGATGTCCAAGCCGTTGCAGGGCATGGGATTTGGCGCGAGGCAGAGGACGCGATGCAGGTCGGTGCGGGCCAACGCCGGGCCGCGTGAGTTGTATCGCTCCACGTCGACCCCACTCGTCAAAGCGGACACTCGGGCCCGGCTGCGGCGCAGCCGGCTCAGGGCGTCGACGTCGTCGCCGCTCTCCCCGGTCACCCACGTCGCGCTGCGCGCCAGTAGCGGTTCGATGCGAAGCCGTTCGCTGTCCGTCGGCTCAACAGCGGCGCCCCTGGGCTTACAACTGGCGGCCAGTCCCAGGAAACTCTGGACGGTAGGGACCGCTTGCCGCCGGGCGGCCAGTTGGGCGGCCAAACCGCCGAGCCAGCCGTACGCGTGCACCACGTCCGGCCGTTCGGCTGTCCACTCGCGCGCGAGCGCACCCGCCCAGTCACCCACGTAAGGCAGTACCTCCGCGGCCGACGTTGCTGTGGGGGGCCCGACGGGCACCGGTACCGTGCGGTGGCCGTTGCTGGTTTCTGCATGTCGGCGGCCCGGGCGCCGGACGAATCCGGTGACCTCGTGCCCGCGGGCCGCGAGCGCAGCGGACAGTTGCTGTGGGTCGTCACCGACGATGTCGTCGCCGCTGACGATCGCAATCCTCACTTCCCACCCCCTTTTCGTCGTCCTTGGCGTGGTGGCGTACCCGGCCCCTTATCGGCGAAACCGCGGTGAGCCCGGCCTTCGCCTGCCGCGCGCTCATTTCGCATCATGGATATCCGGCGCGGCTCGGATGCGAAAGGATCGCTCGCGGGACTGTGGTGCGGCCGTCCGTTTGGGAAACTGGAGAGGTGGCAAGCGACGTGCAGCGGCCCGTCGTCGAGCTGGTGGTCCTGCTGGCGTCGGCGGGTGGCCTGGCCGCGCTCTCGACGGTTCTGAGCGATCTGCCGACCGACTTTCCGGCCGCCGTCGTGGTGCAACAGCACCTGGGCGACCACGACAGCGTCCTGCCGGCGATTCTTCGCCGGCTGTCCGCGCAACCGGTCAACTGGGTGCGCGACGGGCAGGTCGTGGGGCCGGGACAGGTGCTCGTGTGCCCGCCGGGAAACAACCTGGAACTGACGCCGGGCGGCCGGTGTCGCCTGATTGCGATGAAGGACCTCGGGCCGCGACGCTTCGACGTACTACTGCGGTCGGTGGCCGAATCGTACGGACCGCGCTGCGTGGTCGCGGTGTTGTCCGGTTCGGGGCACGACGGGGCGGCGGGCACCGCCGCACTGAAGCGGGCCGGGGCCGTCGTCATTGCGGAGAGCCCGGACACCGCCCTGTACCCGTCGATGCCGATGGCGGCGGCGCGGGCCGGGGCCGATCTGGTGTTGCCCATTCACCGGATCGGCGGCGCCCTGGCCGACATCGTGGAGGGCGCGCCGGTGCCCGAGCCACAGCCGGGCGACGGCAAGCCGGTAGCCCAGGATGCCGCCCAGGCGGACGACCTGGGGCCGATGCGCGATGAGGCCGCCAACACCGCGGCGTGCCGCGCCGAACTCGCCGGACTGCGCGCCGCCGAACTCGGCCGCAGGCGCAGGGACCTGTCGGCGGGATCCCGGGCCACCGCCCAAACGGTGGAAATGGCGCGCCGCCGGGCCGCCGAGTCGCGGCGGCGGGCGCAGTTGGCCCACCAGGCGGCCGAGGAAGCGGCCGCGCGATGGGGCGGCTAGCTCACCACCTCCATGAGCAGAAGCGCGCCCCCGACCACCCCGTCGCGCGAACGAAACGAAGTGCACGTGACGCGCACCCGGGTCGGCCGTCCGCGCCGGTTGACCCCATCGACTTCCGCCTCACCTGAGCCGTCGGCGTCCACGAAGGCATTGCCGATGAGCGGCCGCACGCTGTCCAATGGCATTCCGATGTCCAAGTCGGTCAGCCTGGTTCCTATCGTCTCGTCGGACCGCAGCCCCCACAGCTCTTCGCAGCCGCGGTTCCACAGGATCACCTTCATCTCGCGGTCCACCACCACCATTCCCATGTGGACCGAGTCGATCAGCGAATCCAGGAAGTTTTTCGACTCGTCCAGTTCGAGGCTGCGTTCCCGCAACATGTCGTTGATGGTGTGCAGCTCGTCGTTCGTGGACTGCAGCTCCTCGTTCATCGTCTCGAGTTCTTCGTTGGTGGACTGCAGCTCCTCGTTCGTGGTCTCCAGTTCCTCCACGGTGGACTGCAGTTCCTCGTTGGTGGTCTCGAGTTCCTCGTTGGTGGACTGCAGCTCCTCGTACGCCGCTTCCAGCTGGCGGTTGGTATGCACGACCTTGTCCAGCAGGGCGCGGGTGGCGCTGACGTCGAAGAACACGATCGACACACCGAGCAGGCCATTCTCGGCGTCGACGAGCGGATTGACGTGGATTTCAAACCACACCGTCTCGGCGCCCGGCCGCTGCCATTTCACGTCCTGGATTCGCGCCGACCGCCGTTCCACCTTGGCCTGTTCCAGGTAGGCGCGTAGCTCTACCGGTCGGTAAGACACTTCCAGGTCGCGCAGCAGCCGGCCGATGTCGCGCGCCGAGAGCCCGAACAGGGTCTCGGCCTGCTGGTTGATCATCGCGACGGTGTCCTCGCCGGTGACCACGATCTGGGCCACCGGGCTGGCGCGAAAAGCCAAGTCGCGCACCGTGGTCAAACCCGTCAGGTCGACGTGGCGTTCGTAGAAGGCCCCGGCGGGGTCGTAGCGCTCCACGCCGGCGTGACTTCCGAGCGCCTTGCGGAAAATTCGGTGCTTCAGATTGAGCGGGGTGAACCGGTCGCCGTGGCTGAGCAGCATCTCGGCGTGCCCCAGGAACAGCGTGCCCTGCGGTGCGAGTGCAAAATGCAGGCGGCCCAACACGTTTCGCTGTGTCTCGGCGTTGAGGTACATGAGCGTATTGCGGCACACCAGCAGGTCGACGCGCGAGATCGGCGCGTCTTTCACCAGATCGTTACGGCCGAAGATCACCGCGCGGCGCAGATCTTTGTGAAAAACATAGCGGCCGTTGACCTGTTCGAAATAGCGCGACAGCAGTTTAGGCGGCACCGACTCGACGGCCTTGGCGTCGTAGGACGCGGCGCGCGCCTCGGTCAGTGCGTCCTCGTCGATGTCGGTGGCGTAAATCTTGACCCGTTGCCGGAATGCTTCGGCACCCAGGTTTTCGGCCAGCAGCATGGCGAGCGTGTAGGCCTCTTCCCCGGACGCGCACCCCGCGCTCCACACCCGGATCGGGTCGGCGGGACCGCGCTCGGCCAGCATCCGCGGAATGACTTCGGAGCTGACGTAGTCCCAGGCCTCCGCGTCGCGGAAGAACGCGGTCACGTTGATGAGGATGGTGTTGAAGAGCGCCGCGAATTCGTCGGAACTGGCCTGCAGAAAGTCGAGGTATTCCTCGAAGGAGGTGTAACCGGCCTGATCCATCCGGTGCCGAACGCGGCGCATCAAGGACGTGCGTTTGTAGCCGGTGAAGTCGAAGCCGCGAGAATCCCGCATGTAGCGCAGCAGGGCTTCGAAAGCCTCGTCAGTCGTTCCGTCCATCCAAGTCCCGTCCGCATTCAGCGTCGCCGAAGGACTTGAACATTACTCGCGGTCGTCAGAATTGATTCTCGCGACCGACCAGGGCCCAGACCGTCTTGCCCGTCGACGTGGGGGTGCTGCCCCAGGTTCGGCACAGTGCGGAAACGATCGCCAGGCCGGACACGACCTCGGCGCCGCGGTCGGCGTCTTCGTGCCGGCTGGGCAGGCGGTCGCTGCCATCCTCCACCGCGACGGTGACGTCGTCCCGATAGCTTTCAACTATCAGCGCCGGCGCACTGTCGGTGTGGTCGAGGACGTTCTCGATGAAGACGGTGGCGACCGTGGATGCGACCGGAATCACCTCGAAGTTCTCCCATTCGGTGAGCCAATCCGTGACGAGCGCGCGGGCGAGGCCGAGGCTGGCGGGTGAGCGCGGCAACTCGGCGCGCGCCCGCCGCCGAACTTGCGTCGACTGGCTGCGGACCGCGTTCAGCGCTGACTCCCGACTGGGGTGGACGGGCACGTATCGCGCCACGCCGCCCGCGATGATCGATCGCCGCACGCGGGGTTCCGCGCAGACGAGCAGGATCGGGACATCGGGCCAGGTGCTGACATGCCAGCGCGCGCTCGTGAAAACGGTCCAGGCCGAGGTTGTCGGTACGCAGAGCCGGTTCACGTCGACGATCACCGCCTGCGGCTCGTCGAGCGCGGCCTTGATGACGGTGTCGCGGACGTGCCGATAGGTGGAGCTGTCCAGCACCCCGTCCACCACGAGGATCGGCACATCCTGGTGTGCCTGGGTGTCGATGCGGATCGCCGGCTCGTACTCAGCCATCGGGATCACCGCCGCCCGACAATCGGTCACTGAGCACTTTCAGCGCACGCTCGGTTTCTTCGGCGAGGCCGGTGTAGCGCCGGTTGATCAGACCAGGGCCCGTTTTCTCCGCCAGTTGCCGCGCCAATCGTGCCTTCTCCTGCAGGCTGCGCAGGGCCACCCACAGCGCGCCCTGGATTTCGTCGTCCCGCGCGGCAAGCAGCGCGTGGGCCGTCCAAGCGTGACCGACCTGGCAGCGGAAGTTGCGCTCGCTGATGGAAACCAGCGAGCCGTTGCAGTCCGGGCAGGTGTATCCCGACGGCGCACCGAGTTCTCTGGTGTCGAGATCGGTCGAGAATCGCGACATCATGGCGATGCGATTCTCGAGCTCCATGCCGGCGTCGCGCTCCATGTCCGGCTCCTTGATCTCTTGTTGCGACAGCTCTTTCAGCAGTGCGCCGATGTCCGCCGCCGCGGCCTGCCGATCCACGACCCCGGCGTCGCGGGCGTTGGCCGGCAGCGCGACGAACAACGCGTCTTCGGCCGACTGGCCGATGGTGGTGCCCCCGCGCGAGCGGATCGCGCCCAGGCCCAGCACACCGTCATCGAGCACGCCTGAGAGCAGGGCGCCGATGGCGCGCGGGCCGAAAGCCAGCGCGACGGAACGGAACATCGCGTTGATCGCGGGTCGGTGTCCGTTCTCGGTCGGCCCTTGCGACAGCATCAGGCCGTGGTCGGCAACCAGCAGGTGGCGGTCGGGCGGGGCGACGTAGATGCGCGCCGGTTCGAGGTCGGCACCGTCCTCGGCCGTGACGGCCGGCAAGGGGCCGCTGCGATCGACGATGCGGGCCAGGGCGCTTGGCCCGCCGGCGGGGATGTGCAGGGTGACCAGGTACGCGTACGGCAGGTCCGGCGACAGCCCCGCCGCCAGCCTCGACAGCGCTTCCACTCCCCCCGCGGAGGCGCCGATCGCCACCACGCCGCGCAGGTCGCCATCGTCGCTGTTCACCGTAATCACCACCCCTCGACTACCCGCGTCAATGCTAGATAACCCACTTGACCACGGATAGTTCTCGCACGAAGACATGGGTTTTCACCCGGGCGCGGGCGGGCATTCTGACCAGGACGTCAGGGATGTCTCATCGTGAACAGGAGGATGAACCATGCCGAATTCGTCGATCAAGAACGAGAAGTTGTACCAGGACCTGCGCAAGCAGGGCGACTCGAAGGAAAAGGCGGCCCGGATCTCCAATGCGGCAGCCGCGCGGGGCAAGTCCTCCGTCGGGCGCAAGGGCGGCAAATCGGGGTCCTATCAGGACTGGACCGTTCCGCAACTCAAGAAGCGCGCGAAAGAGCTTGGCATCTCCGGGTATTCGAGCCTGACGAAAGACAAGCTGGTCGCCAAACTGCGGAATCACTGATCCGTGAGGCCGAGCCGGTCGACCAGCACCAGGAAGGCGACCGCGTAATCGTTGTCGGCGGTGCAGGCCGTGATTCGATCCCAGTCCAGCCGTTCGCGGACCGCGCGCACGGCCGGCAGCAGCCTCGCGAAGTCGCAATGATGCTCACCCAGGGCGCGCAGTTGCTGGATCAGCACCATCGTGGGCGGCAGCACGGGCATCCTGATCGCCAGCACGTCGTGCTGCTCCGCGCAGTCCAGTACTGAGGGCTCCACCCGCACGCCGTTGACGCGGTGCAGCACGTCGACGACCGTTTCGCCGGTGCGCGCCTTGAACAGCCAATCCTCCGGCGGCCGCTCGACGGCGAACCCGGCATCGGTCAGCGTGGCCACGGCGTCGTCGACGTCGGCCTCGGCCACCACCAGGTCCACGTCGTGCGTGGGCTCGGGCGCACCGTATGCCCACAGCGCATAGCTGCCGGCCAATGCGAACCGAGGGCCGTTCTCCTTGAGCGCCGATGCCGCGCCGCGCAGCGCGTCCCGCAACTGCGTGTTGGACGCGGGGGCTTCGGTAGGTGCCATGGTGCATAGGTCATACCCCGCTGGCGGCGGGCGCAACCTGCGCGGACAGGACACCAGAGTTGGTAAGCCCGTTTAACTTGCGGCCATTTGGGAAAGTCTTGATGTTGTGTCAACCGCCTGGCTCCGCGCCTATGATGCCGCCGCCGTCGTGGTTCCTGCCCACAATGAGCGCGAGAAGCTGCCGACCTGCCTACGCGCGGTGCTCACCGCCGCGCTGTGCGCCCCCGTCCAGGTCACCATCGTCGTCGTGCTCGACGACTGCGATGACGGCAGCGACGAGTTGGCCGGCGAGTATGGGCCCGACGTGCATTTCATCAGCGTCGACGCGCACAACGTCGGAACCGCCCGGGCGGTCGGTTTCGGCTACGCGCGATCACTGTTGGGGGACGCTCGGTGCTGGTATGCCACCACCGATGCCGATAGCCGGGTTGAGCCCGGCTGGCTGGTGCATCAGCTGGAGGTTGGCGCCGACATGGTCCTGGGCGTGGTACGGGTCACCGACTGGCGCCAGCACGGTGCTGACGTCGTCGACCGTTATCTACAGTCCTACCAGGGTAATCCGATAAACGGCGACGGGGATCACGAGCACATTCACGGCGCGAACATGGGTTTCAGCGCGCGCGCGTACTGGCGGGTCGGTGGCTTTCGCGTTCTCGCCTCCGGCGAGGATGTCGACCTGGTCGAGCGCTTCGAGGCCGCCGGCCACCGCATCCACCGCGACACCGAACTTTCCGTCATCACGTCGGCACGAACCCAGGCTCGGGCGCCACACGGGTTTGCTCACCACCTCAAACTGGGGAGATCGGCGGCGGGTGATTGCGCGTGACGGCGGGATTGGTCATGCACTGGCTGGAGTCGGGACGACTCGAGCTGCCTCTGCCCGCCTCCGGGCGCACCGCCGAACGCTGGCAACGCCTGGCGTCGCTGGCCGAGGAGAACATCGTGGCGGCCCGGGTCGCCGAAGCACACGTGGACGCCGTCGCGATACTTCACGAATTGGGCGGTAAGCCACCGGAATCCGGCCAGCTGTGGGGCGTTTGGGCGGCCGAGGCGCCGGACGCGGTGCTGACGGCCACCGATGTCAAGGGAGCGTTCACTCTGACGGGCACGAAGGTCTGGTGCTCGGGTGCCGGGTTTTGCACTCACGCGCTGGTGACAGCCCGGCTCGAAGACGGAAGACGAGGGCTCTTCGCCGTGCAGGTGACCGACCCGAGCGTCAAGCCGTTGCCCAGCACCTGGTGGAACGCCGGGATGGCGGGCAGCGACACCCGGCCGGTGCAGTTCACCAATACTCATGCCGTCGCCGTGGGCGATCCCGGTGATTATCTGACCAGGCCGGGCTTCTGGCACGGCGCCATCGGGGTGGCCGCCTGTTGGCTTGGGGGCGCACGCCGGGTGGCAGATCCCCTATATCGTTGCGCCCGAAGCGAATCCGCGGACGCCTACTCGTTAGCTCACCTCGGCGCCGTGGACGCCGCGCTGGCCGCCAGCGACGCGATCCTGGCCGCGGCGGCAGCACAGGTCGACTCCGACCCGTTCGACCGGACCGGGACCGCGCAACTGCTGGCCCGCCGCGTCCGCACGGTCGTGGAACACGCGGTCGACGAAGCCATCACCCGCACCGGCCGCGCGCTGGGGCCGGGTCCACTTTGCCAGGATGGACGGCACGCCCAGCGGGTCGCCGACCTGAGCATCTACATCCGGCAAAGCCACGCCGAGCGCGATCTCGCCGAGCTCGGGCAGCTCGCTGGCCGCCAGCACTGAGGTCGCCGTGAGAACCGCGCCGACCAGTAACAGTGCCCGGTTCGCGGCCAAGCCGCTGACCTACGGCGGCACTCCGGCGCCGTTGTGGCTGGCCGCTTTTGAGCGCGCCCCCCTGCCGGCACTGGATCCGGCGGGACTCCAGCGCCTGATCGTCGTCGCGCCCCACCCGGACGACGAGACCCTCGGCCTGGGCGCGACGATCGCCCAGCTGGTCGCGGCCGGCACCGACGTCCGGGTGGTGTCGGTCAGCGACGGCGGTGCCGCCCAGCCCGGAACGACCGTGTCCGGCCGGATTCGGCTGTCGACGACTCGCCGATACGAAATGCGCAGGGCCACAAATATTTTAGGGGTTCCACCCCCGATGCGGCTGGGGTTGCCCGACGGCGAGCTGGCCCGCCACGAGGAACGGCTCACCGGGGCCCTCGTAGAAATCCTGCGGACCGCGGGGCCCGGCACCTGGTGCGCCGCCACCTGGCGCGGCGACGGGCATCCCGACCACGAAGCCGTAGGACGCGCGGCCGCGGCGGCGTGCGAATGCGCCGGCATCGCGCTACTGGAATACCCGGTCTGGATGTGGCACTGGGCCACCCCGGCCGACCCCGTGGTCCCGTGGGACCGCGCCCGCTCGGTCCCCGCCCCCGGCTGGGCAGTGAATCTCAAACGCCAAGCCGTGCAATGCTATCGGAGCCAATTTCGGCCCGGCCGCGGCGGAACCACGCCCGTATTGCCGCCGTTCGTTCTGCAGCGACTGCTCACAGTGGGAGAGGTGATCTTCCAGTGACAACGCGGTTGCCCGATGCCTACTTCGACCGGATGTACGCGGGCGCCGACGATCCCTGGCAGCTCTCGACGAGATGGTACGAGCAACGCAAATACGCCATCACCCTCGCGCTGTTGCCCACCCGCCGGTACCGGCACGCTTTCGAACCGGGCTGCTCGATCGGCACTCTCACCGCGGAGTTGACGCGGCGCTGCGACCACGTGACGGCGGTGGATGTGGCCGATGCGGCGCTCCGCGGAGCGGACGCCCGGCTGCGCAGGGCCGGCTGTCGTGACCGGGTGACGCTGACCCGGTCGTCCTTAGACGCGACATGGCCGGACGGACCCTTTGACCTGCTGGTCCTCAGCGAGGTCGCCTACTACCTGCAGGCCGAGGCGCTGGCTGGGGTGCTGCGTCGCGAATGCCCCCGGCTGCAGCGGGGCGCGACAATCGTTGCCGCGCACTGGCGGCACGACGTGGCCGATTACCCGCTGACCGGCGACGCGGCGCACGACATCATCGCGCGTACGCCCCGGCTGCGATCTGTGGGCCGTTACGAGGACCGCGACGTCATCGTCGAGGCATACGACACCGGAGACGGACGGTCGGTGGCGGCCCGCGAAGGTGTGCCCGGGGCGCGCTGACCACGACGCTGCCCCACGACTGCACGGACGGGAAAGTGGGTAGGAGAAATCCTATGCGTGTGGCGACCTTCAACATCCTGCACGGCCGCACCGTCGGTGACGGGGTGGAAATTCAGCGGCTGCGCGACTGCGTGCGCCGGCTCGATCCGGACGTGCTGAGCCTGCAAGAGGTCGACTGTGATCAGCCGCGGTCCGATCGCGCCGATCTGACCGCCGTGGCGGCCGAGGCCATGGGAGCCGTGGAACACCGCTTCGTGGCGGCCATTTCCGGCACCCCAGGGGCGACGTGGATGGCCGCCACCGGTCACGAGCAACCCGGCACCGCGGCCTACGGAATCGCCTTACTGTCGCGCTACCCGGTGGCCAGCTGGCAGGTGGTGCGGCTGCCCCGCATTCCGATGCGCTTTCCGATGTACCTGCCGGGCCCCAACCGGGTGATGGTGGTCGACGAAGAGCCGAGGGCGGCGGTCATCGCGCAACTGCACACGCCGATGGGCGGGCTGACGGTGGCCAACACCCATCTGTCCTTCGTGCCCGGGTGGAATCGCCGCCAGCTGCGCCGGCTG
>NZ_LZKF01000179.1:0-6001 GCF_001672665.1 Mycobacterium sp. E2238
CCCGGCTGGGCCTGGTCCGACGTCCTCGAGAGCTTCCGCGCCATCGAGACCGACCTGGACTTCAGTGGGCCGGCCCACGGCGACAGCGGTCCGATCCGGGTCCGTCGCACCCACGAAATGACGGGAACCACCGAACGTTTCATCACCGCCGCGCAGCGCGCCGGTTTCGACTGGATCGAAGATCTCAATGACTTTGGGCCGGAACCGGTTTCGGGGACGGGTGCCGTCCCGCTGAACATCGTCGACGGTGTGCGTACCGGATCCGGCGCGGGCTTCCTGTTGCCGGTACTGGGCCGGCCGAACCTGACCTTGCACTCCCGGACGCGCGTCGCGCGGTTGCGCTTCACCGGCACCACCGCCACGGGTGTCGACGCCGTCGGCCCGCACGGCCGGGTGACGCTGACCGCAGACCGGATCGTGTTGTGCGCCGGGGCCATCCAAACGGCGCAGCTGCTGATGCTCTCCGGCATCGGAGCCGAGGAGGGGCTGCGGGCCGTCGGCGTACCGGCGGTAAACCCGCTGCCGGTGGGCACGTCGTTCAGCGACCACCCCGAATGGGTGCTGCCCACCGACTGGACGGTGGCTCCCGGCCGGCCGGTGCTGGAAGTCGTGCTGAGCACCGCCGATGGTCTCGAGATCAGGCCCTACACAGGCGGGTTCGTCGCGATGACCGGGGACGGCACCGCCGGTCATGCCGACTGGCCGCACATCGGGGTGGCGCTCATGCGGCCACGCGCACGCGGGCGCATCACGCTCGCGTCGGCCGATCCCGAGGCGGCGCCCCTCATCGAGCACCGTTACGACAGCGAGCCCGAGGACGTCGCGGCGCTACGCCAAGGCGCCGAATTGGCCCGCGAATTGGCGCGTACCGCAACACATGTCGGCGAGCCCGTATGGTCCACGTCGCAACACCTCTGCGGCACGGCGCCGATGGGCGCCGATACCGACCCACGGGCGGTCGTAGACCATCGCTGCCGGGTGCACGGCATCGACAACTTGTGGGTGATCGACGGCTCGGTCCTGCCCGCGATCACCAGCCGGGGGCCGCACGCCACCATCGTCATGATCGGTCATCGGGCCGCCGAATTCGTTCGGTGATGCGTGCGTGGGGGCGGGCCTCAACGGTGAGGCATGAGGCCCGCCCCGCTAGCGGCGAATGTTCATGCGGTCCACGTAGATGGCCACGGCAAGTGGCGGTGCGCGCGCAATTGATACGTCGCGCGACAATGCGTCGCAATATTCGTGGACTGCACGGTCGCCGTTCCATTGTTCGATTGCCCGTGCTTGTCTTTTGTCCGTTACCTCCCTTCGCCGTTGCGTGAAACCCGTCGGCAGGCCGGAGGCGAACGCTGCCGCGCCGGGCATACCGGCTCGACCACGCTGGTAACACCCATCAACACCACATCCACCTCGCCTCGCAGAGATGATCTGTAACTGTCGATATATATTTGGTGATACCAGAACCGGCAGACGTTTTCAAGCATTGAACCCGCTGTTGGACAACAGCATTGGACGAAAGGGCCGGTTCAGCGACGGCGGCTGGACAGCATCCCGCGCACCGGCCGAAGCTGCCGGCCGTCGCGGCCGGGCGCCCAAACCGCGCTCAGCAGCGCGGCGGCGGCGACGATCACGGCCATCGTGATCGTCGATGCGTGCAAGGCCGCCAGGAACGCGGCCTTGCTGATGTCCGCCAGCTGGCGGCCCTGGGGTCCCATCCGGCCCGCCACCTCGACGGCTTTGGCCAGCGAATCGGTGGCCGGCCCCCGGACCGGCTCGGGAAAGCCCGCCAACTTCGGGGCGAGCTCGTGCGAATAGCGGCCGGCCAGAATCGAACCGGCCACCGCGATTCCCAACGCGCCGCCCATTTCCCGGGACGTGTCGTTCACCGCGGAGGCGACACCCTGCTTCTCGTCGGGCACCGCCCCCATGATCGCCGACGTCGTCGGCGCCGTGCAGATTCCGATGCCGGTTGCCAATATCAGTGTGGGCCAGGCGAATTCCAGATATGAAGAGTGCAGGTTCAACCGGTACATGCACGCGAACCCGACCGCCATCAGCAGGGTGCCGATGAACAGCACGAGCCGCAGGCCCAGCTTGGGCACGTACCAGAACGATAGCGCCGAGAAAATGCCGAGCGGCACCATGAACGGGCCGAAGGAGATCGCCGTCGTCAGGGCCGAGTAGCCCATGATCTGTTGCACGTATTGCATGCCGATGTAGAAGAAACCGAACGTGGCGCCGAACAGGATGACGATCGCGGCGACACCGGTGGCGAAATTCGGGTCGGCGAACAACCGGACGTCGAGCAGCGGTTGCCTGTCGCGCCGGGCGAGGCGCAGCTCGACGGCACCGAACCCCGCCGCGAGCACCGCCCCCGCGACGAGCCCGCCCCAGACCAGGGGGTTGCTCCATCCGTGGGTCGGCGCCTCCAGGATCGCCGCCACGGCGATCGCCACCGCGGCACCGACCAGGATCGCGCCCAGCCCATCGATCCGGGGGGCGCCGCTGTCGCGCGACGAGGCGACGGTGCACGCCAGCGCGAAGATCACCAGACCGGCGACGCCCAGCGACCAGAAGATCGCGTGCCAGTCCCAAAAGCGAAGCAGCACGCCGGAACCGATCATGCCCAGCACGCCGCCGGATCCGGCGGTGCCCGCCCAGATCCCGACCGCCTTGGTGCGCTCGGCTTTTGGATAGGCCACGCTCAGCAGCGACAACGTCGCCGGCATCACGAAGGCGGCGCCGATTCCGGCCACCGCACGGCCGGCGATGATCTGCGCCGGGCTGTGCAGCATCGCCGGGGCCATCGAGCCGACCGAGAAGACCACCAAGCCGATCAGCAGGGCGCCGCGCCTGCCGTAGCGGTCGCCGATCGCGCCCGCGGGCAACAGCAGGCACGCCAGGGCGACGGTGTACCCATCGACGATCCAGTTCAGCTGCGACTGGGTGGCCGAGGTGGCCACCGCGAGGTCTCCCAGCGCGGTGTTCAGCGCCGTCATCGACGCGACAACGAGGGCGACTCCCATGCAGGCGACCGCCAGCGTCCAGTTTCGAGCTCGGGGACTATTGCCGATGCTGACTGCATCAGTACGCTGGTCAGGCCGGACCAGGGTTTCGACCATGCTGCGCCTCCTCACGGTGGCGTTGGGAAGTTTCGAGACCGATAGTCTTGTAGGTAGACCGATAGTCTCGTTCCCAAACAGGGAGGTGGGTCACATCACTGGCAGCACCAGCGACCCCCGCCCGGCGCGCTCGCGGGCGCGTTTACTCGAGGCCGCCGCCACGCTGCTGAGTTCCGGTGGTCCCAGCGCGGTGACCGTCGACGCGGTCACCCGCACGGCCAATGTGGCCAGAGCCACGTTGTATCGCCACTTCCCCAGCGGAAACGATTTGCTGGCAGCGGCTTTCAACAGCCTCATCCCGCCCTCGCCCACGCCGCCGGCCGAGGGTTCGCTGCGCGACCGCCTGGTGGCGGTGGTGCTGGCGCAGGCCGAGTCGGTGGCGCAGGCGCCGGCGCTGATGACGGCCATGTCGTGGTTGTCCATGGGTCGGGACCTGGACGAGATGCCGGAACCCCGCGACTGCGCCGTAAACAGCACGGCGATCACGACGCTGCGGGAGCGCATCGCCCAGCAGTACGCCGCGCCGTTCGACGCCATCTTCGACAGCCCGGAGGCCGCCGAGCTCGGCGAGGTGGACCGCTCCCGGGCCATCGCACTGCTCATCGGCCCGCTGGTGCTGGGGCGCCTTTCCACCCTTCCCGACTTCGATTACCGCGAGTGCGCGCTCGCGGCGGTCGACGGTTTCCTCTATGTACAGCGCGCACACAGCCGGGCCGGCGCGGCGAGCGTCGAATCGGCGGGTGCCTGAGGCCGGCGACGGCCGCTGACCAGCGGGTTGACCGCCGGGCGGGGCCGCGCCCGTGGCGTTCGGCCGGGATTTGGCCAAACCCATGATCTAGGGCATACTGTTCAGGTTGCCTTGGGCCGGGTTTGCGCCTGGTCGGGCATACGACCAGCGCCCAAACGGGCGCGTCCGGTCCCATCCTTGGAGCGCGACAAATTTTGCCGCGGTCCAGGCTGCGTGAGGGTGACACACCCGACCGCGGGGGCCGGTGGACCACGACAGGTAAACAGCGGCGCAGTATCCGGCGCGACGCTCGATCGGCCCAGGGTTGGCCCGGGCTCGATTAGCGCGCTGGGAGCACCAGGTCCGGACACGGATTTTTGTAAGTTGGAGTGAGGGTAGGAGAAGCGTGGCGGGACAAAAGATCCGCATCAGGCTCAAGGCCTACGACCATGAGGCCATCGACGCATCGGCGCGCAAAATCGTCGAGACCGTCGTCCGCACGGGTGCCAGTGTCGTAGGTCCGGTGCCGCTGCCGACTGAGAAGAACGTGTATTGCGTCATCCGCTCTCCGCATAAGTACAAGGACTCGCGGGAGCACTTCGAGATGCGCACTCACAAGCGGTTGATCGACATCCTCGACCCGACGCCGAAGACGGTCGACGCGCTGATGCGCATCGACCTTCCGGCGAGTGTCGACGTCAACATCCAGTAGGAGATCCAGACTCATGGCAAGAAAAGGCATTCTGGGTACCAAGCTGGGCATGACGCAGGTGTTCGACGAGAACAACCGGGTCGTCCCGGTGACGGTGGTCAAAGCGGGGCCCAATGTGGTCACCCGCATCCGCACACCCGAGCGCGACGGCTACAGCGCCGTCCAGCTGGCCTACGGCGAGGTCAGCCCTCGCAAGGTGAACAAGCCGGTCACCGGTCAGTACAGTGCCGCGGGCGTGAACCCGCGCCGGCACCTGGCCGAATTGCGGCTGGACGACGAGGCCGCGACCAGCGAATACGAAGTCGGCCAGGAGCTGACGGCGGAGATCTTCGCCGACGGCGCCTATGTCGACGTGACCGGTACCTCCAAGGGCAAGGGCTTCGCCGGCACCATGAAGCGCCACGGCTTTCGCGGCCAGGGCGCCAGCCACGGTGCGCAGGCGGTGCACCGCCGTCCCGGTTCCATCGGCGGCTGCGCCACCCCCGCGCGCGTCTTCAAGGGCACCCGGATGGCCGGCCGGATGGGTAACGACCGGGTGACCGTGCAGAACCTGGTGGTGCACAAGGTTGATGCCGAGAACGGCGTGCTGCTGATCAAGGGTGCGGTCCCCGGCCGTACCGGTGGGCTCGTGGTGGTCCGCAGCGCGATCAAACGAGGTGAGAAGTAATGGCTCTCAAGATCGACGTCAAGACGCCCGACGGCAAGGTCGACGGCTCCGTCGAGCTCCCGGCCGAGTTGTTCGACGCCCCGGCCAACATCGCGCTGATGCACCAGGTGGTCACCGCGCAGCGGGCGGCGGCGCGCCAGGGCACGCACTCGACCAAGACCCGCGGCGAAGTCAGCGGCGGTGGACGTAAGCCGTACCGGCAGAAGGGAACCGGTCGTGCCCGTCAGGGTTCGACGCGGGCCCCGCAGTTCACCGGCGGTGGCGTCGTGCACGGTCCCAAGCCGCGCGACTACGCCCAGCGCACCCCCAAGAAGATGATCGTCGCCGCGTTGCGCGGCGCGTTGTCGGACCGGGCGCGCAACGGCCGCATTCATGCGGTCACCGAGCTGGTGTCGGGCCAGACGCCGTCGACCAAGAACGCCAGGGCGTTCCTGGGCACGCTGACCGACCGCAAGAAGGTGCTGATCGTGATCGGCCGCAGCGACGAGGCCGGCGCCAAGAGCGTGCGCAACCTGCCCGGTGTGCACATCCTGACGCCCGACCAGCTCAACACCTATGACGTGCTGCGCTCCGACGACGTGGTGTTCAGCGTTGAGGCGCTCAACGCCTACATCAGTGCCCAGGCGGGCGCCGGCACCGCTAGCACCGAGGAGGTAACGGCGTAGATGGCGACCATCACCGACCCCCGCGACATCATCCTGGCCCCGGTCATCTCGGAAAAGTCCTACGGCCTCCTGGATGAGAACGTGTACACCTTTGTGGTGCACCCCGAT
>NZ_LZKF01000180.1:0-1618 GCF_001672665.1 Mycobacterium sp. E2238
GCCCAGCAGCGCCTGGCCGTCGTCGGCAAGACGATCAACGACCTGTTCGGCGCGGTCACCATCGTCAACCCGGGCGGCTCCTACACCCTGGCCACCGAGCACAGCCCCTTGCCGCTGGCGCTGCACAACGGCCTCTCCGTCCCCATCCGGGTGCGGCTGCAGGTGGACGCCCCGCCGGGGATGACGGTGACCGACGTGGGCCAGATCGAATTGCCGCCGGGATACCTCCCGCTGCGGGTGCCGATCGAAGTGAACTTCACCCAACGGGTCGCCATCGACGTGACGCTGCGGACCCCGGAGGGCCTGCGGCTCGGTGAGCCCGTCCGCCTGTCGGTGCATTCCAACGCCTACGGCAAGGTGTTGTTCGCCATCACCATGACCGCTGCGGCCGTGCTGATATTGCTGGCCGGCCGACGCCTGTGGCACCGCTTCCGCGGCCAGCCCGACCGCGCCGACCTGGACCGGCCGGACCCACCGGAGGCCAGGTCCGCGCGCACGGACGACCAGACCGACGATCGGGTCGAGCAAGAGCACCGAGTATGAAACCCGCTCACCGGCAGGCCGCACCGCAACACCCGCGCCCGCCACAGCCGCCGCGGCGACCCCGGACCTCGGGCTCGCCGCCCACGGGCCCCCTGCCGCCCGTCCCGGCGGGGATCGATCGCCGGCGACCCGAACTGTCCGACGCGGCGCTGGTATCGCGGTCGTGGGCGATGGCCTTCGCCACGCTGGTCAGCCGGCTGACCGGCTTTGGCAGGATCGTGCTTCTCGCGGCCATCCTGGGGGCCGCGTTGTCCAGCGCGTTCTCGGTGGCCAACCAGCTACCGAACCTGGTGGCCGCGCTGGTGCTCGAGGCGACCTTCACCGCCATTTTCGTGCCGGTGCTGGCCCGCGCCGAACAGAGCGACCCCGACGGCGGCGCCGCGTTCGTGCGGCGCCTGGTCACGTTGACGACCGCGCTCCTGGTATTCGCGACCGCGCTGTCGGTGCTCGCCGCGCCGCTGCTGGTGCGGCTCATGCTCGGCCGCGCACCGCAGGTCAATGAGCCGCTGACCACCGCGTTCGCCTACCTGCTGCTCCCCCAGGTGCTCGCCTACGGCCTGACGTCGGTCTGGTCGTCCGTGCGCGCGGACCTGGCCTCCGGTGGGTCCGGCCGGTCCAGGTCGGCGCGGTCGGGCTGGCCGCGGAAGCGGTGCCACAGGCGTCGGCCGGCCAGCAATATCAGCACGGCCGCAGCGGTCATGGTGATGGCGAACAACACCTTGCCGTAGGCGTTGGAATGCACCGACAGGCGGACGGGCTCACCGAGCCGCAGGCCCTCCGGGGTCCGCAGCGTCACGTCGATGGCGACCCGTTGGGTGAAGTTCACTTCGATCGGCACCCGCAGCGGGAGGTATCCCGGCGGCAATTCGATCTGGCCCACGTCGGTCACCGTCATCCCCGGCGGGGCGTCCACCTGCAGCCGCACCCGGATGGGGACGGAGAGGCCGTTGTGCAGCGCCAGCGGCAAGGGGCTGTGCTCGGTGGCCAGGGTGTAGGAGCCGCCCGGGTTGACGATGGTGACCGCGCCGAACAGGTCGTTGATCGTCTTGCCGACGACGGCCAGGCGCTGCTGGGC
>NZ_LZKF01000181.1:0-15235 GCF_001672665.1 Mycobacterium sp. E2238
AGCTCGCACAACCGGTCCACGTCATGGTCGAGCGCGTCGAACACCTCGACGATCTCCTCACGACCACTGACACCCATACCGCAAACCCTACGAACACCCACCGACAAAAACGGCCGCGTCGTGACCAAAGAAACCCAAGTGACACAAGGGATTACGCATTAAGCGCAAGGCCGAACAGGGCCCGCCCTAGTCTCGAACGACGATGACCGTCTTGCCGGGCCGCCGGCCCGGGCGGCCGCCGCTTTCGAACGCCTCGCGCCCCCGCTCGAGCGGGAACGTCTCGGCGATCTGCACCCGCAGCTGTCCGCTGTCGACCAGCGACGCCAACTCGGCCAGCTGATCCCGATTCGGTGTGACGATGAAAAAGATTGCCGCGACGCCATATTCGTCGGCGGCGCCCGCGGGCGGGGGCGCCGACAGGGTGACCAGCCGCCCACCCGGGCGGAGCACCGGAAACGATCGCTCCAACGTCTCACCGCCGACGGTGTCGATCACGACGTCGTAGACGGCGTCTTCGAATGTCTCGGTGCGGACGTCGATCACCCGGACGGCACCGAATCCCCGGACGAGGTCACCGGCATCGCTGCGCACCGTCGCGGTGACCCGCGCGCCCAGCATCGCGGCCAGCTGAACCGTCAGGGCGCCCACCCCGCCCGCGCCGCCGTGCACCAGCACGGCCTCATCCGGCCGCACGCCGGCGTGGTCCACCAGGGCCTGCAGGGCGGTGAGGCCGGCCAGCGGCAGCGCGGCGGCGGCGGCGTGCGACACGGTCGACGGCTTGGCGGCCAGGTCCCCCGCGGCGACGCAGACGAATTCGGCCGCCGCGCCGTCCCGGTCGAACTGGATCAGCCCGTACACCTCGTCGCCGGGCGCGAAGTCCGTCACACCCGGGGCCACCTCGGCGACGACGCCCGACACCTCATGCGACGGGATCACCGGCGTCCGGCTCACCCCGTCGCGGGTCCAGGTCTCCTCCCACGTCAACTCGTCGAACGTGATGGCGGCGGCGTGGACGGTCAGCAAGACTTCGCCCGCGGCCGGGACCGGCACCGGCGCCCGCTCGACCACCAGTTGCTCCGGGCCGCCCCGGTGGTGCGCCCGCAAAGCCCGCATCTCGGTCACGGTAGCCGCCAATCGATGGGATCGGCGCCCATGCCCGTGAGCAGTTCGTTGGCGCGGCTGAACGGACGCGATCCGAAGAACCCCCGGGATGCCGACAGCGGCGACGGGTGCGGCGACTCGATCGCCACGCAATTGCCCTCTGCCAGCATCGGTTTGAGCGTCGACGCGTCGCGGCCCCAGAGGATCGCCACCATCGGCTGTGAGCGCGCCGACAGCGCACGGATCGCGCACTCGGTCACCGCCTCCCAGCCCTTACCCCGGTGCGAGGCCGGATTACTCGGGCGCACGGTGAGCACCCTGTTCAGCAACATCACCCCGCGCTCGGCCCACGGCGTCAGGTCGCCACACGAGGGCTGCGGATGCCCGAGGTCGGCGGCGTACTCGTCGAAGATGTTGGCCAGGCTGCGCGGCAGCGGGCGCACGTCGGGGGCCACCGAAAAGCTCAGGCCCACCGCGTGGCCCGGCGTGGGGTAAGGGTCTTGCCCGACGATCAGCACCCGGACGCCGTCGAACGGAAAAGTGAACGCGCGCAACACGTTCGGCCCCGCCGGCAGGTACCTGCGCCCGGCCGCGATCTCGGCCCGCAGGAATTGGCCCATCGCGGCGACCTGATCGGCCACCGGCTGCAGCGCCCTCGCCCACCCCGGCTCGACGAGTTCGCTCAACGGCCGCGCCGTCGTCGCCGGTCCTTTCGAAGCATCAAGGCTCATCGCGCCACCCTAACGGTCATACGACTGCCAGCCGGCGTAGCCGGTCCACTCGTGCCCGTCGACAAGGACTTCGGCCTTTCCCTCGAGAACCCGTCCGATGATCCGCCATCCGGCGGGCGCGGGACCGGCGAAACATGCCACCAGGGCGTGGTCTTCACCACCGCCGAGCACCCACGACCATGGGTCGGCGCCCGCGGCGGCGGCCGCAGCGGTCAGTGCGTCGTGGTCGGCGGTGAGCGCCGCCGTGGACACATCCATCGCTACCGCCGATGCCTCGGCGACGTGCCGCAGGTCGGCGATCAGGCCGTCGGAGACGTCGATCATCGCTTGCGCTCCCCCAGCGGCCGCCGCTACGCCCTGGCCGTAGGGCGGCTGGGGAACCAGGTGCCGGCGGCGCAGCGAATCGAACCCCTCGATCCCCTTGCCGAACAACGAAAGCCCGGCCGCCGAGCGGCCGAGTTCACCGGCGACCGCGATCACCGAGCCCGCTGTCGCACCCGACCGCAGCACCGGTGCGCGGCCGTCGAGGTCACCCAGCACCGTCACGGAGATCACCCATTGCGGGCAGCTGACGAGGTCGCCGCCGGCGATGCCCGCGCCGATGCGCTGCGCCTCGTCCCACATGCCGCCGACCAGCCCGTCGACGTCGGCCGCCGGAGTGTCACCGGGCGCGCCGAACGCGACCACGAAGGCCGTCGGCCGGGCCCCCATCGCCTCGATGTCCGCGGCGTTCTGGGCGATCGCCTTGCGGCCGACGTCGCGGGGGGTCGACCAGTCCAGCCGAAAGTGCCGGTCCTGTACCAGCATGTCGGTCGACACCGCGATGCGCCCGTCCCTGGCTTGCACCACCGCCGCATCGTCACCCGGCCCGACCGCCACCGCCGCCGGCTGCCGACGGCCACGCACCAAACGATCGATGACGGCGAACTCCCCGAGCTGCTGCAGTGTGGGTTCCGATGCGTCGTCGCGCACGCCACCTCCTCCGGCGCTTGGGTCCCCCGCGTGGGCCTCTGTCGGGTCGCCGACCTGCGGTAAGTTGGTCTACTGCCCGCGCGAGCGGCCCGCGCCAGTGTAGAACCCTGCACCGCTGTGCCAGAGATAGGAGGTGCGCGGCGGTGACGACCGACCCCGATACCCGCCCCGCCGCCGACACCGGTCCGCCCGCCGCGATGATCATCGCCGCGGTCGCGGTGGCCGTCGTGGCGATCGGCGTGATCCTGGTGATCGCGGCGAATCGTGAGGCGCCGCCGCAACCGGTCGCCGTACCCGCCGCACCGGCGCCGCAGGCCGACAGCCCCGCATGCCGGGCGTTGGCCGGGGCGCTTCCGCAGCGGCTCGGCGATTATCAACGCGCGCCCATCGCCCAACCGGCGCCCCACGGCGCCGCCGCATGGCGGGCCGGCCCGGACGGCGAGCCCGTCGTGCTGCGCTGCGGACTCGACCGTCCCGCGGAATTCGTCGTGGGATCTCCGATTCAGGTCGTCGACCGCGTGCAGTGGTTCGCCGTGCGCCCCGAACAGCAATCCGCCAGTGATGCGGGCAGGTCCACCTGGTACACCGTGGATCGGCCGGTCTATGTGGCGCTCACGCTGCCCTCGGGATCCGGCCCGACGCCGATCCAGCAACTCTCCGAGGTGGTCGACCGCACCATCGCGGCGGTCCCGATCAACCCGGGGACCCCGGCTAGTTAACGCAGGCCCACACCGCGGGCCAACGCCGTCTCGACCATGGTCGCCAGCAGCGTCGGATAGTCCACCCCGCTGGCCGCCCACATCCTCGGGTACATCGAAATCGTGGTGAACCCGGGCATCGTGTTGATTTCGTTGAGCACCGGCCCGTCGTCGGTGAGGAAGAAGTCGACCCGGGCCAAACCCTGACAGTCGATGGCGTTGAACGCCCGGATCGCCAAATGCCGGATGGTGTCGGCGATGTCGTCGTCAACCTTGGCCGGGACGTCCAATTCCGCTGCGTCGTCCAGATATTTGGTGGCGAAGTCGTAGAACGAATCCTCGCGTCCGCGTACCCCGGCCACCCGGATCTCACCCAACGTGCTGGCTTCTATTGTGCCGTCAGGCATTTCGAGCACGCCGCACTCCAGCTCGCGGCCGACGATCGCCGCCTCCACGATCACTTTCGGGTCGTGGCGACGCGCGACCGCGACGGCGGCATCCAGGTCGTCCCAGCGCGCCACCCGGGTGACGCCGATCGAGGAGCCACCACGGGCGGGTTTGACGAACACCGGCAGACCCAGCCGCTCGCACTCGACGGGTCGCAGGGTCGACCGGGACGGGCGCAGCACCGCGTACGGGCCGACCGGAAGCCCTTCGGCGACGAACAGCTTCTTGGTGAACTCCTTGTCCATGCCCGCCGCGCTGGCCAGCACGCCGGCGCCGACATAGGGCACGCCCGCCAACTCCAGCAGACCCTGGATCGTGCCGTCTTCTCCGTACGGACCGTGCAGCACCGGGAACACCACGTCGACGGACGCCAGGACCTCGCCGGCCCCGGACGAGAGGGAGACCAGTTGGCCGCCGCGCCGCGGGTCCGCCGGCAGGGCCAGTTCGGTTCCCGACTGCGCGGTCACCTCGGGCAGCCGCCGGTCGCTGATGGCCAGCGCGTCGGGGTCCCCGTCGGTGAGCACCCACGACCCTTGCGGAGTGATGCCGATCGGGACCACCTCGAACCGCTCGGGGTCGAGATTGCGCAGGATGCTGCCCGCGGACACGCACGAAATGGCGTGCTCGTTGCTGCGCCCACCGAAGACGACGGCGACGCGCACGCGGCTTCCGCTGGCACTCACAACCTGGAGAGGCTACCGGTTGCGCGGCCCGCGGGCCGGGCGGCGGGCCACTAGCTGGGGTTTCGGTCGCGGCGCGGTCACTCGGGCTTGGTCCTGCGTCCCAGCAGCAGGGCCATCGCCTCGTCCACCGACAGCCCCTTGTGACAGACGCGGTGCACGGCGTCGGTGAGCGGCATCTCGACGTCGTAACTGGACGCGAGCGCCAGCACCGACTCGCTGGACGTCACGCCTTCGACGACGTGCCCTTCCCCTGCCCGCATCGCCGATTCCATCGTCCCGCCGCGACCCAGGCGCTCGCCGAACGATCGGTTCCGCGAATACGGCGACGTGCACGTCGCGACCAGGTCACCGACGCCGGCCAGCCCGGCCAGCGTGGCGCCCTTGGCGCCGAGCGCAATGCCCAGCCGCATGATCTCGGCCAGACCGCGGGTGATGATCGCCGCCGCGGTGTTTTCGCCAAGCCCGACGCCGGCCGCCATGCCGCACGCGAGCGCGATGACGTTCTTGCACGCCCCGCCGATCTCGGTGCCGACGACATCGCTGTTGGTGTACGGCCGGAGATATCCGGTGTTCAGCATGCGCTGCAGGGCGACCGCGCGCCCGGAGTCGCTGCACGCGACGACGGTGGCGGCGGGCTGGCATTCGGCGATCTCGCTGGCCAGGTTGGGCCCCGAGACCACCGCGACCTGAGCCGGATCGACACCCGTCACCGAAACGATGACCTGGCTCATCCGCATCAGCGTGCCCAGCTCGATGCCCTTGGCCAGGCTGACCAGGGTGGCGCCGTCGGCTATCAGCGGTGCCCACCCTTCGAGGTTGGCGCGCATCGTCTGCGCGGGGACCGCCAACAGCACCGTCGAGGCAAAGCCCAGCGCCTCCGCCGCATCGGTGGTGGCGCGGACGTTCGCCGGCAGTATCGCGCCGGGCAGATAGTCGGGGTTGGAGCGGGTGGCGTTGATCCGGTCGGCGACCTCGGATCGACGGGCCCACAACATGACCTCCACGTCGGGTTCGCCGGCCTCGACGAGCACCTTGGCCAGCGCGGTGCCCCACGCCCCGGCACCCATGACCGCGATGGCGCCCTTCGAGCTGGCCATCCACCACCCCCGTCTGTCGTCTCCGCGTGTTGCAGCCGATACACCCTAGATCAGCGGCCGTCACGCGAGCTAGCGCGTCCGCGTTCACCGGTCGCTGGCAGGATGAGATCTCATGAGCGGCACACGAGCCGACGAAGCGGGCAGAGACGTCGCCCTGATCGTCGCCGTCAAACGCTTGGCCGCGGCCAAGACGAGGCTGGCCCCGGTGTTCTCGGCGCGCACCCGGGAGAGCGTGGTGCTGGCCATGCTGATCGACACCCTGACCGCCGCGGGCCGGGTGGCATCGTTGGGCTCGATCACCGTCATCACGCCCGATGAGGCCGCGGCCGCCGCGGCGACCGAGCTGGGCGCCGAGGTGCTGGCCGACCCGACGCCCGAGGGGCACGGCGACCCGCTCAACAACGCCATCGCCACCGCCGAACGGGCCGTCGGCGGTTTTTTCCCGAATGTCGTTGCGTTGCAGGGGGATTTGCCGGCGCTTCAGACGCAGGAGCTGGCCGAGGCGATCGCCGCCGCGCGTCATCACCGGCGCAGCTTCGTCGCCGACCGGCTGGCCACGGGAACCGCGGCCCTCTTCGCCTTCGGCGCACCGCTCGATCCGCAGTTCGGTTCCGATTCGTCGGCGCGACACCGGCGTTCGGGTGCTATCGAGCTGACCGGTGCGTGGCCGGGCCTGCGCTGCGACGTCGACACTCCCGACGACCTCGCCACCGCACGCCGGCTGGGGGTGGGCGCGGCCACCGCCCGTGCGCTCGCCCAGCACTGACTCGACCGGCGACGCGGCGTACCTGTCCACGCGGTGAACGTCGGCCCAACGGCGAATGGATGTCCGCCGAGCGCTAGCAGCATCGGCGAGTGATGAGCAATGATCGCAGGGTGACCGAAACCGAAGCTGAGGCGCGCCCCGAAGAGAACTTGTGGCATCAAGGCGACTCGGCCGTGGCAGCGCCGCCCGCCGCGACGCCCTCCGCGCTGACCGACCTGCCGGAGGACCGCTATCTCAACCGGGAGCTGAGCTGGCTGGACTTCAACGCCCGCGTGCTGGCGCTGGCCGCCGACAGCTCGTTGCCATTGTTGGAGCGGGCCAAGTTTCTGGCGATCTTCGCCTCCAACCTCGACGAGTTCTACATGGTCCGGGTCGCCGGCCTGAAGCGCCGCGACGAGATGGGGCTGTCGGTGCGCTCCGCCGACGGCCTGACGCCGCGCGAGCAACTGGCCCTGATCGGTGAGCAGACGCAGCGGATCGCGACCCGGCACGCGCGGGTGTTTCTCGATTCGGTGCGACCGGCGCTCGCCGAGGAAGGCATACATATAGTCACGTGGGCCGATTTGGATCAGAGCGAGCGCGATGAACTGTCCACCTATTTCCACGAACAAGTCTTTCCCGTTCTCACGCCGCTCGCCGTCGATCCCGCTCACCCCTTCCCGTTCGTCAGTGGCCTGAGCCTGAACCTGGCGGTCATGGTGCGCCAGCCCGAGGACGGCGGCCAGCACTTCGCGCGAGTGAAGGTGCCCAACAACGTCGATCGCTTCGTCGAACTGGGCGCGCGCGAGACCGATGACGGCGAAGGCCCCACCATAATTCGCTACCTGCCAATGGAAGAGCTGATCGCGGCCTTCCTGCCGGTGCTGTTCCCTGGCATGGAGATCGTCCAGCATCATGCCTTCCGCATCACCCGCAACGCGGACTACGAGGTCGAAGAGGACCGCGACGAAGACCTGTTGCAAGCGCTGGAACGGGAATTGGCGCGCAGGCGGTTCGGGTCGCCGGTGCGACTCGAGGTCGCCAACGACATGACCGAGAGCATGCTGGAACTGCTGCTGCGCGAACTCGACGTGAACCCGGGTGACGTCATCGAGGTGCCGGGCCTACTCGACCTTTCGTCGTTGTGGCAGGTCTACAGCGTCGACCGGCCGGCGCTGAAAGACCCGGCATTCGTCCCGGCCACCAGTCCCGCATTCGTCGACCGCGAGACGCCCAGGAGCATCTTCGCAACGCTGCGCGAAGGCGATGTGCTGCTTCATCATCCGTATGAGTCGTTCTCCACCAGCGTGCAGCGATTCATCGAGCAGGCCGCCGCCGATCCGAATGTGCTGGCGATCAAGCAGACTCTGTACCGCACATCCGGCGATTCGCCGATCGTTCGGGCGCTCATCGCCGCCGCGGAGGCCGGCAAGCAAGTGGTGGCGCTCGTGGAGATCAAGGCGCGCTTCGACGAGCAGGCCAACATCCGCTGGGCGCGAACGCTGGAGCAGGCGGGCGTGCACGTCGTATACGGGTACGTCGGGCTCAAGACGCACTGCAAGACCTGCCTGGTGGTCCGGCGCGAGGGCTCGGCGATCCGGCGCTACTGCCACATCGGAACCGGCAACTACAACGGAAAGACGGCGCGACTGTACGAAGACGTCGGTCTGCTGACAGCCTCTCCCGAGATCGGGGCCGATCTGACCGACCTGTTCAATTCGCTTACCGGCTACTCGCGCAAGGTCTCCTACCGCAACCTTCTGGTCGCCCCGCACGGGATTCGCACCGGCATCATCGAACGCGTCGAGCGCGAGATCGCCGCCCACCGCGAACACGGCGGCGGCCGGATCCGGCTCAAGATGAATGCGCTCGTCGACGAGCAGGTCATCGACGCGCTCTACCGCGCGTCGATGGCGGACGTGCGGGTGGAGGTGGTGGTGCGCGGCATCTGCGCGCTGCGCCCCGGCGCCGAAGGATTCTCGGAGAACATCGCGGTGCGCTCGATTCTCGGCCGCTTCCTCGAGCATTCCCGCATCATGCATTTCAATCGCATCAACGAGTTTTGGATCGGCAGCGCGGACATGATGCACCGCAACCTCGACCGCCGCGTCGAGGCGCTGGTTCAGGTGAAGGATCCCAGGCTGACCTCATATCTGGACGACCTGTTCGAGTCCGCGCTGGACCCGTCCACCCGGTGCTGGGAGCTGGGGCCCGACGGACAGTGGATCGCGTCACCGCACGACGGCCACACCGTGCGCGACCATCAAGTGTCGTTGATGGAGCGACACCGCAGTCCGTAGCCTCTGCGTGGTGATTTACGGTGGTCTTCCGGCCGCACCGCAAACGTGTGCGCGGTCCCGACCGAATTGACCTGCAGGAGTTGAGTTGCCGACCAAGAGCTCGTCCACCGCTCGGCGTCCGGGAAGCCGGATCGTCTATGCCGCCGGCGCGGTCTTGTGGCGGCCGACCGATTCCTCCAACCCCGGCCTCGAGCTCGCGGTGATCCACCGCCCCCGCTACGACGACTGGTCGCTGCCGAAGGGGAAGGTGGATCCGGGCGAGACCGCGCCCGTCGCCGCGGTGCGGGAAGTGTGCGAGGAGACGGGGCAGCATGCGGTCCTGGGCCGTCGGCTCGACATGGTGAGTTACCCGATCGAGGCGGGCGTCAAGAAGGTCTACTACTGGGCGGCGCGCAGCCATGGCGGAGACTTCATCCCCGGCAACGAGGTCGACGAACTGGTGTGGTTGCCGATACCCGACGCGCTGAAGAGACTGAGCTATTCGCATGACCGAAAGATGTTGCGCCACTTCATGAAGCACCCTGCCGACACCCGCTCGGTGGTGGTGGTGCGACATGGCACGGCGGGACGGAAATCACGGTTCAAGGGCGACGACACCCAGCGACCGCTGGACAAACGCGGGCGCGCGCAGGCCGAGGCACTGGTTCCGCAGCTGCTGGCGTTCGGCGCCACCGACGTGTATGCGGCCGACCGCCTGCGCTGCCACCAGACGGTGGAACCGCTGGCCGAGGAATTGGGCGTGACGGTGCACAACGAGCCGACCCTCACCGAGGAGGCGTACGGCAAGAGCCCCAAACGCGGCCGGCACCGAATGCTCGAGATCGCCGAGCACGAAGGCACACCGGTCATTTGCACTCAGGGCAAGGTGATTCCGGACTTGATCGCGTGGTGGTGCGAGCGGGACGGGATACGTCCCGACAAGTCGCGCAACCACAAGGGCAGCACCTGGGTGCTTTCACTATCAGGTGGCCGGCTGGTGGCCGCCGACCACATCGGCGGCGCGCTGGCCGCCAACGTGCGGGCCTGACACGCGAATACCCTTCGGGCGCACCACTGCGGCCCGAAGGGTATTCGCGTTGAGAACTCGGCTGCTGCCTTAACGGCGACCGCGACGCGCGGTGGCCTTCTTGGCCGGAGCCTTCTTCGCCGCGGTCTTCTTGGCCGGCGCCTTGGTCGCGGCCTTCTTGGCCGGAGCCTTCTTCGCCACGACCTTCTTCGCCGCGGTCTTCTTGGCCGGGGCCTTGGTCGCGGCCTTCTTGGCCGGGGCCTTGGTCGCGGCCTTCTTGGCCGGGGCCTTGGTCGCCGCCTTCTTGGCCGGGGCCTTCTTGGCGGCGGTCTTCTTCGCCGCGGCCTTCTTGGCGGGAGCCTTCTTGGCGGCGGTCTTCTTGGCCGCGCCGCTTGCCACTACACCACGCTTCACTGCAGGTCCTTCCGACGGGAGACGCTGTGCGCCAGAGACAACCGCTTTGAATTGAGCACCGGGGCGGAACGCCGGGACGGAGGTCGGCTTTACCTTCACCGTCTCGCCGGTACGCGGGTTGCGGGCCACGCGGGCCGCGCGGCGCCGTTGCTCGAAAACACCGAACCCGGTAATGGTGACGCTGTCGCCCTTGTGCACGGCACGCACAATGGTGTCGACGACGTTCTCGACGGCGGCGGTTGCCTGCCGACGGTCGGTGTTCAATTTTTGAGTGAGCACATCTATGAGCTCTGCCTTATTCATCCAATCCCTCCGACGCTAGTGGTCCTCGATTTGAACCGACTAGTGCACACGGTAAACCCTCACCCAGCAAATTTCCAAGAGCCACGCGCAATTTCAGGGTCGGACAATCCGACGTTTCGCAATCCGGTTGCCGCCCTTGACCGGTGGCGGGACTGGGAAATCGGCCCGGTTTAGTTAGGTGAGCGAGAAGAAATTCCGGCGTTCTCGACCGTTCAGGAGGCGGGCAGAGTGCGCGGTTTCCACTGCGGATAGGCGGCCTCGTAAGATTCGATCTTGTCGAGTTTCCGCAGCGTAAGGGCTATATCGTCGAGGCCTTCGAGCAATCGCCATGCGGTGTGGTCGTCAATCTTGAACGGCAACACCGTCGTTCCGGCGGTGATATTTCGATCTTGAAGATTGGCAGTGATTTCCAGTCCCGGACTCTGCTCGATGAGCTTCCAAAGGAGTTCCACGCCGTCCTGAGAAACTTCGGCCGCCAGCAGACCCGCCTTCCCGGCGTTGCCCCGGAAGATGTCACCGAATCGAGACGAGATGACCACCCGGAACCCGTAGTCCATGAGCGCCCACACCGCGTGCTCGCGGGACGAGCCGGTCCCGAAATCGGGGCCGGCGACCAGGACCGTCCCACGGTCAAAGGGACTGAGGTTGAGGACGAATGAGGGATCCGAGCGCCAGCTGGCGAACAACCCATCCTCGAAACCGGTTCGGGTGACGCGCTTCAAATACACCGCCGGAATGATCTGATCGGTGTCGACATTGGACCGCCGCAACGGCACGCCGATACCGGTGTGGGAGTGAAATGCTTCCATGCTCATCTCTTCTTCTCGATTGGGTCAGTTCAAATCGGCCGGGGCGGACAATGTGCCGCGAACCGCCGTCGCGGCGGCTACGGCCGGTGACACCAGATGCGTGCGGCCGCCTTTCCCCTGGCGCCCTTCGAAGTTGCGGTTCGACGTGGCCGCGCACCGCTCACCCGGCGCCAGCTGGTCCGGGTTCATTCCCAGGCACATCGAGCAGCCCGCCTGTCGCCATTCGGCGCCAGCTGCGGTGAAAACCTCGCCCAGCCCTTCGGCTTCGGCCTGCGCCCGCACCCGCATGGACCCGGGCACCACGAGCATCCGCACTCCGGGCGCCAGCTTGCGGCCGCGCAGCACGTCGGCGACCACCCGCAGGTCTTCGATACGACCGTTGGTACAAGAGCCCACGAACACGGTGTCGACCGCAATATCGCGCATCGGAGTGCCCGGCCGAAGGTCCATGTAAGCCAAGGCTTTCTCGGCGGCCTGCCGCTCGGCGTCACCGGCCATCAGCTCCGGGTCGGGCACGGCCGCGGCCAGCGGCACTCCCTGACCGGGATTGGTTCCCCACGTCACGAACGGACTCAACGATGTTGCGTCGAGGCGGACCTCGGTGTCGAAGACGGCACCGGGGTCGGTGTGCAACTCCTGCCAATAGCGCATCGCCGCGTCCCATTGCGCCCCCTGCGGCGCGTGCGGTTTGTCGCGCAGGAATTCAAAGGTGGTGGCGTCCGGGGCTACCATGCCCGCTCTGGCGCCGGCCTCGATGCTCATGTTGCAGATCGTCATCCGGCCTTCCATCGACAGTGATTCGATGGCGCTGCCGCGGTATTCGATGACGTGCCCCTGACCGCCGCCGGTGCCGATCTTGGCGATCAAGGTGAGAATGATGTCCTTGGCCGTCACCCCGGCGGGCAATTCGCCCTCGACATTGACCGCCATCGTCTTGAACGGCCGCAGCGGCAACGTCTGCGTGGCAAGCACGTGCTCGACCTCCGAGGTGCCAATGCCCATTGCCAGTGCGCCGAATGCGCCGTGCGTCGACGTGTGACTATCACCACAGACAACGGTCATTCCCGGTTGGGTCAGACCCAATTGCGGCCCGACGACATGCACGATGCCCTGCTCGATATTGCCCATCGGATAAAGGCGAATGCCGAATTCGGCGCAGTTGCGGCGCAACGTTTCGACCTGGGTGCGCGACACCGGGTCGGCGATCGGCTTGTCGATGTCGACAGTGGGCACATTGTGATCCTCGGTGGCCAGTGTCAGATCGGGCCGTCGCACCGGACGGCCGGCCAGCCGCAGCCCATCGAAGGCCTGCGGGCTGGTGACCTCGTGCACCAGATGCAGATCGATGTAGATCAGGTCGGGCGCCCCCCCGTGTTCGGGGTCGCTCCCTTTATCCACAACGTGGTCGTCCCAGACCTTTTCGGCCAGGGTGCGCGGCTTGCCGGATCCCATCTGCATTCGCCTCAATTCCTCATCCGCGGCTCGCCGATCGACCATGGGCTGTGATCTCAGAGTGCGAGACGCTAGTATCTCCTTGTGAGACAGCATAGCGGCATCGGCGTACTCGACAAAGCTGTGGATGTCCTGCACACCGTTGCCCAATCCCCATGCGGACTGGCCGAACTGTGCGAACGAACCGGATTGCCCAGGGCCACCGCGTATCGGCTGGCCGCAGCGCTGGAGATCCATCGCCTGCTGGCCCGCGACGACGAAGGCCGCTGGGGACTCGGTCCGGCCGTCACCGAGCTCGCCGCCCATGTCAACGATCCGCTGCTGGCCGCCAGTGCGGGGGTGCTTCCCCTGCTGCGCGAGACCACCGGGGAAAGCGTGCAGCTGTACCGCCGCGAGGGCACGGAACGGGTCTGTGTGGCAGCCCTGGAACCGGCTGCGGGCCTTCGCGATACGGTCCCGGTCGGGGCGCGATTGCCGATGACGGCGGGCTCGGGCGCCAAGGTGCTGTTGGCCCACAGCGACGCGGCGACGCAAAAAGCGGTGCTACCGTCCGCGAAATTCACCGAGCGCACGCTGGCCGAAGTGCGCCGGCGCGGCTGGGCACAAAGCGTGGCCGAGCGCGAGCCCGGGGTGGCGAGCGTGTCGGTTCCCGTGCGCGACAGCCGCGGTGCCGTGATCGCCGCAATCTCGGTGTCGGGACCCGTCGACCGCATCGGCCGGCGTCCCGGCGCGCGCTGGGCCGCCGATCTACTGGCCGCGGCCGAAGCGCTCACCCGCCGGCTCTGACCGTCGCGTGGATGCTTCCTTCGCGACCGGCGCACAATCGAGCGCACGGGGCCTGACAGACTGACCGCCATGGGAACCAATCAGCGCGCGAGCATCGTCATGTCCGATGACGAAATCGCCGACTTCGTCGTCAAGAGCCGCACCGGCACGCTGGCCACCGTCGGCCCCGACGGCCAGCCGCACCTGACCGCAATGTGGTACGCCGTCGTGGACGGCGAGATCTGGCTCGAGACCAAGGCCAAGTCGCAGAAGGCGGTCAACCTCAAACGCGATCCCCGGGTGAGCTTCCTGATCGAGGACGGCGACACCTATGACACGTTGCGTGGCGTGTCGTTCGAGGGCGTCGCCGAGATCGTCGACGACCCCGACGTCGCACACCGGGTCGGGGTCAGCGTGTTCGAGCGTTACACCGGGCCTTACACCGACGAGATGAAGCCGTTCGTCGAGCAGATGATGAACAAGCGCGTCTGCGTGCGAATCGTCGCCCACCGCGCCCGCTCGTGGGATCACCGCAAACTCGGTCTGCCGGCCATGCCCGTGGGTGGATCCACCGCACCGGCAGTGCTGGGCACCGGCCAATAATTTTTTGTAGCCCCGATGGGATTCGAACCCACGCTACCGCCGTGAGAGGGCGGCGTCCTAGGCCGCTAGACGACGGGGCCGGACACGATCCGGAGAGTCAGCATAGCTCACGCTCCAAACCCCACCTAATCGCTTGAGGTGGCGAGATTTTGCTGGGGTACCAGGACTCGAACCTAGAATGGCTGAACCAGAATCAGCTGTGTTGCCAATTACACCATACCCCATTGGCTGCCTAAAACCGCTGGTCAACGGTCATTTGGAGCCGCATCGAGCTGCTCGGAAGACCGCTGCCGCCAACCGTTGTCGGCCTTTGTGAGCCGCAGTGCAGACTACCAAAGACTCTCGGGACAATCCGCATGCGAGGCCCGCGAGGTCTAGGGCCTATCCGGCGACCGTTTCGCGTGCGGCGCGTAGCCGCTGCACGCTGCGGTCACGGCCGAGCAGCTCCAGCGATTCGAACAACGGCGGGCTGACCGTCGTTCCCGTGGCGGCCACCCGGATCGGACCGAACGCCTTACGCGGTTTGAGGCCGAGGCTTTCGATGAGCGCACCCTTGAGGGCGGCCTCGATCTGCGCCGTGGTCCAGTCCGTCACGCCGTCCAGCGCCGCCAGCGCGGCGTCCAGCACCGCGGCGGCGTCCGGACCGAGCTCCTTGGCGGCGGCCTTGGGGTCGATGGCGTATTCGTCGTCGTTGAGGAACCTGAGCAGGTCCCACGCGTCGGCGAGCACGACGATGCGCGTCTGGACCAGGTCGGCGGCGGTGGCGAACGCCGCGCCGTCCAATCCGACGCGATGTCCGTGGACGTCGAAGTAGTCGCGCAGCCGGCGCGCGAAATCCGCGGGCTCGAGCATGCGGATGTGCTCACCGTTGAGGGCGTCGGCCTTCTTCTGATCGAAGCGGGCCGGGTTGGAATTGACGTCGACGACGTCGAACGCGGCGACCATTTCGTCGAGACTGAACAGGTCGTGGTCGTCGGCGATCGCCCAGCCGAGCAACGCGAGATAGTTCAGCAGCCCCTCGGGGATGAAGCCGCGGTCGCGGTGGGCGAACAGATTCGACTGCGGGTCGCGCTTGGAGAGTTTCTTGGTCCCCTCCCCCAATACCGTTG
>NZ_LZKF01000182.1:0-55367 GCF_001672665.1 Mycobacterium sp. E2238
GGTGGCGGTGGCACCGGCCTCGGCGGCGGTGGCGGCAGCAGCAGTGGCGGCGGCGGCCTGGTCAACGACGTGCTGCATGCCCTGCGTGATTGCCGGCATTACCAGGCCTTTGAGCAGGTCGATGGCCTGGCCTGCACCGAGCTGGTTGGCCGCCTGCATCACGTCGTTGACCAGGCCGCCGCCGCCACTGCTGCTGCCGCCACCGCCGCCGAGGCCGGTGCCACCGCCACCGAGCGGTGATCCGTTGCCGAAGGACGACGGGTCGCCGAGGATCGGGTAGGTGCCGTCGGCGCCCGGGTCCAAACTGGCCGGAGCGGTGATCGGCACTTCACCCGCGGCCGTCGGGGTGCCCAGTCCGGGCGCGACTCCGGCCGGGCTGGTCAGCCCGGGGTTGGAAAGCGCCGGGTTGAGCCCCGCGCCCGGGGTCGCCACTCCGGCGCCCGGGGTGGTCGGCAGCGCGCCGGGCGCGGTGAGTCCCGGCGTCGTGGGCGTCAGGCCGGGGCTCGCCAGACCTGGGCTCGTCAGGCCCGGGCTCGTCAAGCCGGGGCTGGTCAAACCGGGACTGGTGAGTCCCGGGCTCGTCAAGCCCGGACTGGTCAGGCCTGGCGTCCCCAGCCCTGGCGTCCCCAGTCCCGGGGTCCCCAGCCCGGGGGTGGCCAGGCCAGGAGTGCTGGCGGCGGTGCCGCCGTTCAGCGCGGGCACCGGGGGCAGGTTAATCCCGAATTGCGACAGCCCCTGCGACAGCGCTCCCATCAGCTCGCCGGGCAGGTCGGTCATCACGGCAGCCTGCTTGAAGTCGTGGTGCTCGGGCTGCTTGCTGCCGGCCGTCGATTCGTAGACAAGGAAGTATGCGCAAGGACTCGCCACTGCCAGGGCGGCGACCGCGCTCATGGCTGTCGAAAGCTTGCGTCGGCGTCGGTTCGGCACGGAAGTCTCCTCAATCTGGACAACTCAATCTCAACTGTGTTGTTTCGGTGCGGCCTGCCGTTCTAGCCGGCGAGAACCACACAGAGTCGATGGTACGAGTGAGATTGCTGTGACTAGAGTGGCGATATTGAATCGTGAGGTAATTGCGACTCGGGCTGTGATCCTCCTTGGAGGCGTCCCGCGGGCGCCGTCATTTGGCCGAAGGCGGACTCCCTGGCCTCGCCAGATGGGTTAGGCCGACGCGGTCGGATACCCTAAGCAACCGATGACCGCTCGTTTCGATCTCCTCGTCGTCGGCTCTGGATTCTTCGGCCTGACCATTGCCGAGCGCGTGGCTACCCAACTCGGGAAGCGCGTGCTCGTGGTTGAACGCCGCCCGCACATCGGCGGCAACGCCTATTCCGAGGCCGAGCCGCAGACGGGCATCGAGGTCCACAAATACGGCGCCCACCTGTTCCACACCTCTAATAAGAGGGTCTGGGACTACGTGCGGCAGTTCACCGACTTCACCGACTACCGGCACCGGGTATTCGCCATGCACGACGGGCAGGCCTACCAGTTCCCGATGGGGCTGGGCCTGGTGTCGCAGTTCTTCGGCAGATACTTCACCCCGGACGAAGCGCGCAAGCTGATCGCCGAGCAGGCCGCCGAGATCAAAACCGAGGACGCGCAGAACTTCGAGGAGAAGGCGATCTCACTGGTCGGCCGGCCGCTCTACGAGGCATTCCTCAAGAACTACACCGCCAAGCAGTGGCAGACCGACCCCAAGGAACTGCCCGCGTCCAACATCACCCGGCTGCCGGTGCGCTACACCTTCGACAACCGATACTTCAGCGACACCTACGAGGGTCTGCCGGTAGACGGGTACACGGCGTGGCTGCAGAACATGGCCGCCGACGACCGCATCGAGGTCCGGCTGGACACCGACTGGTTCGAGGTCCGCGACCAGCTGCAGGCGGAAAGCCCGGATGCGCCCGTCGTGTACACCGGCCCGCTGGACCGCTACTTCGACTACGCCGAGGGCCGGCTCGGTTGGCGCACACTGGATTTCGAGGTCGAGGTGCTGCCGATCGGTGATTTCCAGGGCACCCCGGTGATGAACTACAACGACCCGGACCCGCCCTATACCCGCATCCACGAGTTCCGCCACTTCCACCCCGAGCGCGACTACCCCACCGACAAGACGGTGATCATGCGGGAGTTCTCGCGGTTCGCCGAGGACGACGACGAGCCCTACTATCCGATCAACACCGAGGCCGACCGCACCCTGCTCGCCGCGTACCGAGCGCGGGCGAAGGCCGAAACCGCCTCCAACAAGGTGCTTTTCGGTGGCCGGTTGGGCACCTATCAATACCTGGACATGCACATGGCGATTGCCAGCGCACTGAACATGTACGACAACACCGTCGCGCCGCACCTGCGCGACGGCAAAGCTTTAGTGGAGGAAGGCGCGGGGGGCGCGCCGGCGACGGGGAGGAGCGGCGCCTGATGACTGCTGTAAGCCTGCTTTCCAGGATCATCCTGCCGCGTCCGGGGGAGCCCCTCGACGTGCGCAAGCTGTACCTGGAGGAATCGACCACCAATGCGCGGCGCGCGCACGCGACCAGCCGCACTTCGCTGGAGATCGGCAAAGAGTCCGAGGTGTCGTTCGCCACCTACTTCAATGCGTTCCCCGCGAGCTACTGGCGTCGCTGGTCGATCTGCACGTCGGTGGTGCTGCGGGTAGAGCTGACCGGAACCGGACGCGTCGACCTGTACCGGACGAAGGCCACCGGGGTGCGGATCTCCGTGGACGGCCGCCAATTCGTCGGCACCGACGACCAGCCGGCAATCGTGGAGATCGAGGTGCCGCTCAAGCCGTTCGAGGACGGCGGCTGGATCTGGTTCGACATCACCACGGACACCGCGGTCAACCTGGTGAGCGGTGGCTGGTATGCGACCGAGCCCGCCCCGGGCACGGCCAACATCGCCGTCGGCATCCCCACGTTCAATCGGCCCGCCGACTGCGTCAACGCGCTGGCCGACCTGACCGCGGATCCGTTGGTGGACGAGGTGATTGGGGCGGTGATCGTCCCCGACCAGGGCACCCGCAAGGTGCGCGATCACCCGGACTTCCCGGCCGCCTCCGCCGGCCTGGGCAACCGGCTGTCCATCCACGACCAACCCAATCTCGGCGGTTCCGGCGGCTACAGCCGCGTGATGTACGAGGCGCTGAAAAACACGGACTGCCAACAGATTCTGTTCATGGACGACGACATCCGCATCGAGCCGGACACGATCCTGCGGGTGCTGGCGTTGCACCGCTTCGCCAAGACGCCGATGCTCATCGGCGGCCAGATGCTCAACCTGCAGGAGCCGTCGCACCTGCACATCATGGGCGAGGTCGTCAACCAGTCGAACTTCATGTGGACGGCCGCACCGCACGCGGAGTACGACCACGACTTCGCCCAATTCCCGTTGAACGACAAGAACGCCCGGAGCGCGCTGCTGCACCGGCGCATCGACGTCGACTTCAACGGCTGGTGGACGTGCATGATCCCGCGGCAGGTCGCCGAGGAGCTGGGCCAGCCGCTGCCGCTGTTCATCAAGTGGGACGACGCGGAATACGGCCTGCGTGCGGGAGAGCACGGGTATCCGACCGTCACGCTGCCCGGCGCGGCGATCTGGCACATGGCCTGGAGCGACAAGGACGACGCCATCGACTGGCAGGCGTACTTCCATCTGCGCAACCGACTGGTCGTCGCCGCGATGCACTGGGACGGTGACATCACCGGACTGGTTCGCAGCCACCTGAAGGCAACGCTGAAACACCTTGCCTGCCTTGAGTATTCGACCGTGGCGATCCAGAACCGGGCCATCGACGACTTCCTGGCCGGCCCCGAGCACATCTTCTCGATCCTGGAATCCGCTCTGCCCGAGGTACATCGGCTGCGCAAGGAATATCCGGACGCGGTGGTGCTCCCGGCGGCGAGCGAACTGCCGCCGCCGTCGAACAAGACCAGGGCGATGAAGCCGCCGGTCAACCCGGTGTCGATCGGTTATCGGCTGGCCCGCGGCATCGCGCACAACGCCACCAAGGCCGATGCCGAAGCCCACCGCCGCCCGCAATTCAACGTGCCGACCCAGGACGCGCGCTGGTTCCGGCTGTGCACCGTCGACGGCGTTACCGTGACGACGGCCGACGGGTGCGGCGTGGTGTACCGGCAGCGCGACCGCCGCAAGATGTTCCAGCTGCTGTTCGCCTCGCTGCGGCGGCAGCGCCGGCTGGTGAGCCGGTTCGACGAGATGCGCAAAACGTACCGGGACGCGTTGCCCGTGCTGTCCAGCAAGCAGAAGTGGGAGACGGCGCTGCTACCTGCCGAGCGAGAGCATGCCTGAATCGCCACCCCCTACGGGTGAGGTGGCCGCGCTGGTGGCTGTGCAGTCGGCCCTGGCCGACCAGCCCGGCGTGCTGACGGCGGCGCGCGGTCTGTCGCACTTCGGCGAGCACAGCATCGGTTGGCTGGCCGTCGCGGCCGTCGGCGCGCTGCTGATGCCGAAGCGGCGCCGGGAGTGGCTGGTGGCCGGGGCCGGCGCGTTCGCCGCACACGCCGCCGCCGTGTTGGTCAAGCGCGTGGTGCGGCGTCAGCGGCCCAACGATCCGGCGGTCGTGGTGAACGTCGGCACGCCCAGCCGGCTGAGTTTCCCGTCAGCACACGCCACCTCGACGACGGCCGCGGCCATCCTGATGGGCCGGATCACCGGCCTGCCGCTGCCCGCCGTCTTGGTTCCCCCGATGGCGTTGTCACGCATGCTGCTGGGGGTGCACTATCCCAGCGACGTGGCCTGCGGCATCGCCCTCGGAGCCATCGTCGCTCGAATCACCGTCCGGCTCGAGGGCCGGGCGCGGAAGGTCTGGCCGAATGAGTGAGGACGTGGTGACGGGCCCGTCGGGCAACGTGGTGATCGGGGTCGTCAAGGCGATCCGCCCGCGCCAGTGGGTGAAGAACGTTCTGGTGCTGGCCGCGCCGCTGGCCGCGTTGGGCGGCCCGGTGCGCTACCACTACCACGACGTGCTGGACAAGGCATACCCCGCCTTGGGCGCGTTCGTGGCGTTCTGCCTCGCCGCGTCGGCGATCTACCTGATCAATGACGTGCGCGACGTCGAGGCCGACCGCGAGCACCCCACCAAGCGGTTCCGCCCGATCGCCGCGGGCGTCGTGCCGGAATGGCTGGCGTATGCCCTGGCGGTGGTACTGGGCGTCGCCTCGCTGGTCATCGGCTGGTGGATCACCCCCAATCTGGCGTTGGTGATGGCCGTCTACCTCGCCATGCAACTGAGCTACTGCTATGGCCTCAAACACCAAGCGGTGATGGACATCTGCATCGTGTCGTCGGCGTATCTGCTGCGGGCCATCGCCGGGGGCGCGGCCACCGACATCCGCCTGACCCAGTGGTTCTTGCTGGTGATGGCCTTCGGGTCGCTGTTCATGGTGGCCGGCAAGCGGTACGCCGAGCTGCAACTGGCCGAGCGCACCGGGGCCAAGATCCGCAAGGCGCTGGAGAACTACACCAGCACCTATCTGCGGTTCGTCTGGACGTTGTCGGCCACGGCGCTGGTGGTTTGCTACGGGCTGTGGGCGTTCGACCGGGAGCACGGCGCGGCCGGCTGGTTCGTGGTGTCGATGGTCCCGTTCACCATCGCCATCCTGCGGTACGCGGTGGACGTGGACGGCGGGCTGGCTGGCGAGCCCGAGGACATCGCGCTGCGGGATCGGGTGTTGCAACTGCTGGCGCTGACGTGGATCGCGACAGTTGGAGCCGCCGTTGCCTTCGGCTAGCTCCGAACTGCAGGCCCTCAAGGCGCGCATGATGCGCGGACGGCCGGTCATCAGGCGGTTGGGCTGGCCGGTATTCCCCTACACCGCCCTGGTCCGGGTCAGCCTCTGGATCAGCGTGGTGGTTGTCGCCATCCTGTTCGCCTGGGGCGCCTGGCAGCGGCGCTGGATCGCCGACGACGGGCTGATCGTGCTGCGCACGGTTCGCAACCTGCTGGCCGGCAACGGCCCGGTCTTCAACCAGGGCGAGCGGGTGGAGGCCAACACCTCGACGGCCTGGACCTATCTGATGTATGTCGGCAGCTGGGTGGGCGGGCCGATGCGCATGGAATACGTCGCGCTGGCGCTGGCCCTGACGCTTTCGGTTGCGGGTGTGGCGCTGCTCATGCTGGGGGCCGCCCGGTTGTATGCGCCCAGCCTGCGGGGCCGCAGGGCCGTGATGCTGCCCGCCGGGGCGTTGGTCTACGTCGCGCTGCCGCCCGCGCGTGACTTCGCCACCTCGGGGCTGGAGAGCGGGCTGACCCTGGCTTACCTCGGGTTGCTCTGGTGGATGATGGTCTGCTGGGCCCAACCGGTGCGCAACCGCCCGGATCGCAGGCTCTTCATCGGTGCGCTGGCGTTCGTGGCCGGTTTCAGCGTCTTGGTCCGGCCCGATCTGGCGCTGATGGGCGGGCTGGCGCTGATCATGATGTTGATCGCGGCGCGGACGTGGCGCCGCCGGGTGCTGGTCGTGGTGGCGGGCGGCCTGCTGCCGGTGGGCTATGAAATCTTCCGGATGGGCTACTACGGCCTGCTGGTGCCCGGCACCGCCCTGGCCAAGGACGCGGCCGGCGACAAGTGGTCCCAGGGCATGATCTACCTCTCGAATTTCGATGCGCCCTACGCGGTCTGGGTGCCGGTGGTACTCCTCGTGCCGCTCGGGGTGCTGCTGCTCGCCGCCCGCCGCCGGCCCTCATTCCTGCGCCCCGCGCTGTCGCCCAACTACGGGCGGCTCGCCCGGGCGGTCCAAAGCCCCCCGGCCGTCGTGGCCTTCGTTCTGGTGAGCGGCCTGCTGCAGGCGCTCTACTGGATCCGGCAGGGCGGCGACTTCATGCACGGGCGGGTGCTGCTCGCGCCACTGTTCTGCCTGCTGGCCCCAGTGGCCGTGATCCCGGTGGCCATACCGGACGGCCAGGATTACTCGCGGGAGACGGGCTATTGGGTGCTCGGCGCGGCGAGTGCGCTGTGGCTGGGTGTGGCGGGTTGGTCGCTGTGGGCGGCGAATTCACCGGGAATGGGTGACGACGCCACCCACGTCACCTACACCGGCATCGTCGACGAGCGGCGCTTCTACGCGCAGGCCACCGGTCACGCGCATCCCCTGACCGCCGCCGACTACCTGGGGTATCCGAGGATGGCGGCCATCCTGACGGCGCTCGACAACACCCCGGACGGCGCGTTACTGCTGCCGTCGGGCAACTACATCCAGTGGGACTTGGTGCCGCAGGCGCAGCAGGGCCCCGACAAGCCGCCCCAAAAGCCGCAGCACACAGTGTTTTTCACCAACCTCGGCATGGTGGGCATGAACGTCGGGCTTGATGTCAGGGTGATCGACCAGATCGGATTGGCGAATCCGCTTGCGCAACACACGGAACGGTTGAAGCACGGCCGCATCGGGCACGACAAGAACCTCTTCCCGGATTGGGTGATCGCCGACGGACCGTGGGTGAAGGTGTATCCCGGCATCCCGGGTTATCTGGACCAGCAGTGGGTCGCGGAGGCGGTGACGGCCCTGCAATGCCCCGAGACGAAGGCGGTGCTGAGTTCGGTGCGCGCACCGATGACCCCGCACCGATTCCTTTCCAACCTGCTGCATTCCTATGAATTCACCAAATACCGGATCGACCGCGTTCCGCGTTATGAGCTCGCCAGGTGCGGTCTCCCAGTGCCCGAAGAGGTCCCGCCTCCGCCTCGCGAGTAAGCCGCGCGCAGAACTATTTTCAACCGATCTCAAAACGATCACGATTCACGCCCATGAAAGATTGCCAGCAACATCACATTTGGGCCTTCACCAGCTGGCACTCGTGCCCAAGCACATGCGCAAACGCCGCATAAGGCGTCGATGTTTCGCCTGGAAAACCCCGGGTAACGACCGCCGAATGACGCTTTGCGGGGCGGCCTCGATGCGACTCGACGGCTGTAGGTGTGGTTGACTACACGAGCACTGCTGCGCGGAGATCGTATGCAGTACGACCCAAATCATGGACGCGTCCGGGTGATGGGCGCGCCGAAAGGATGAGGAAGCAAGGATGACGCTTGTCGACAGGTTTCGCGGCGCCGTGGCAGGTATGCCGCGCCGGCTCGTGGTGGCGGCCGCCGGTGCGGCCCTGCTCTCGGGCCTGATTGGCGCCGTGGGGGGCTCGGCGACCGCCGGCGCGTTCTCGCGCCCCGGTCTGCCGGTGGAGTACCTGCAGGTTCCTTCCGCAGGAATGGGCCGCGATATCAAGGTCCAGTTCCAAAGCGGTGGGGCCAACGCACCCGCGCTCTACCTGCTCGACGGTATGCGCGCCCAGGACGACTTCAACGGCTGGGACATCAACACCCCGGCGTTCGAGTGGTACAACCAGTCGGGCATTGCCGTGGTCATGCCGGTCGGCGGCCAGTCCAGCTTCTACTCCGACTGGTACAAGCCCGCCTGCGGTAAGGCCGGCTGCACCACCTACAAGTGGGAGACCTTCCTGACCAGCGAGCTGCCGGCGTACCTCGCCGCGCAAAAGCAGGTCAAGTCGACCAACAACGCCGCCGTGGGTCTGTCGATGGCCGGATCGTCGGCCCTGATCCTGGCCGCATACCACCCGAACCAGTTCACTTACGCCGGCTCGCTGTCGGCGCTGCTGGACCCGTCCCAGGGCATGGGGCCGTCGTTGATCGGCCTGGCCATGGGTGACGCGGGTGGCTACAAGGCCGCCGACATGTGGGGCCCGAAGGAGGACCCGGCGTGGGCGCGCAACGACCCGTCGCTGCAGGTCAGCAAGCTGGTCGCCAACAACACCCGGATCTGGGTGTACTGCGGTAACGGCAAGCCGTCCGACCTCGGTGGCGACAACCTGCCCGCCAAGTTCCTGGAGGGCTTCGTGCGGACCAGCAACCTGAAGTTCCAGGACGCGTACAAAGCCGCTGGCGGCAACAACGCGGTGTGGAACTTCGACGCCAACGGCACGCACGACTGGCCGTACTGGGGTGCGCAGCTGCAGGCGATGAAGCCTGACCTGCAGGCGACCCTGGGCGCCACGCCTGGCGCCGGTCCGGCCACGGCCGCTCCGGCTCCCGCCGCTGCTGCCGGCAACGGCCAGGGCACCTAAGCCCAAGAACGACGCGACTGGCGGCGGAAACCTTCGGGTTTCCGCCGCTGGTTGTTTTGGTGTGTGATTTGTTTCACTACCCCGCGGGCGGGGGAGCTACGGCGCTGGCTAATGTGCTCCACAGCGACTAGACGATGGAGGGTGGACATGAGGGTCGTGCGGGGTATGCCAGCGCTTCTTCGGATGATCTCCGTGGTCGCGCTGGCGGTCGGCTTGATCGGTGTGACGGTGACGGGCGGACCGGCCGGCCGCGCGCGGGCGGCCGGTTACGAGAGTTTGATGGTGCCGTCGGCGGCGATGGGCCGCGACATCCCGGTGGCCTTCCTGGCCGGCGGTCCGCACGCGGTCTATCTGCTGGACGCATTCAACGCGGCCCCGGACGTCAGCAACTGGGTCACCGCGGGCAACGCGATGAACACGCTGGGCGGCAAAGGCATCTCGGTAGTGGCGCCTGCGGGCGGTGCGTGGAGCATGTACACCAACTGGGAGCAGGACGGCAGCAAGCAGTGGGACACCTTCCTGTCCAGCGAGCTGCCCAACTGGCTGTCCGCCAACAAGGGCCTGGCGCCCGGTGGCCACGCCGCCGTCGGCGCCTCGCAGGGTGGCTATGGCGCGATGGCGCTGGCCGCCTTCCACCCCGACCGCTTCGGCTTCGCGGGTTCGCTGTCCGGATTCCTGTATCCGTCCAGCACCAACTACAACGGCGCGATCCTGGCCGGCCTGCAGCAATTCGGCGGTGTGGACGGCAACGGGATGTGGGGCGCCCCGCAGCTGGGCCGGTGGAAGTGGCACGACCCCTACGTCCACGCCTCTCTGCTGGCGCAGAACAACACTCGCGTCTGGGTCTACAGCCCGACCAATATGGGCGGCGACGACGCCGCCATGATCGGCCAGGCGGGCGCGGCGATGGGCAGCTCCCGGGAGTTCTATCAGCAGTACCGCAGCAACGGCGGGCACAACGGTCACTTCGACTTCCCGGGCGGCGGCGACAACGGCTGGGGCTCGTGGTCGGGGCAGCTGGGCGCCATGTCGGGTGACATCGTCGGCGCCATTCGCTAGCGGCGATCGCGAGCGCGGCGCAGCCGGGTGAAGCGGGTCGGCGCCATTCGCTAGCGGGTCGGCGCCATTCGCCTGTGGTCGCTGTCCGACGGACGTCGTCGGGCGAGCCGGTACCGTGTAGTGGTGTGCGGCAGGGGTCGGGAGGACCGCGTCGCGATCCACCCACTCTGCTAGCAGGAGAACATGGCTACCAACGCCCAGCGTAAGCGCCACCGAGTCCTCGCCTGGGCCGCCGCGTGTGCGATGGCGGTCGTGGTGCTGTTGGTGATCGTGGCCGTGGTGGTCTTGCTGCGCCACCGCGAATCGCCGCCCAGTGCGGTGCCGCCCGGCGTGCTGCCGGCGCCGTCCACCACCACCCACCCGCACAAGCCCCGGCCCGCTTCGCAGGACGCGTCGTGTCCCGACGTCCAGTTGGTCAACGTCCCCGGCACCTGGGAGTCCGCCCCGCAGGACGATCCGGCCAACCCGATGCAATTTCCCAACGCGTTGCTGCACAAGGTGACCGCGGCGATCAGCCAGCAGTTCCCCGCGTCCAGGGTGCAGGAGTACACCACTCCCTACACCGCGCAGTTCCACAACCCGCTCAGCGGTGACACGCAGATGTCGTACAACGAAAGCCGCGCCGAGGGCACCCGTGCGACGGTCCAGGCGATGACGGACATGAACGCCAAGTGCCCGCTGACCAGTTACGTCTTGATGGGCTTTTCCCAAGGCGCGGTGATCGCCGGTGACATCGCCAGCGACATCGGCAACGGTCGCGGACCCGTCGACGACGACCTGGTGCTCGGTGTGACCTTGATCGCCGACGGTCGCCGCCAGCCCGGGGTGGGCAACGATGTCGGGCCCAACCCGCCGGGGCAGGGCGCCGAGGTCACGCTGCACGAGGTGCCGGTGCTGTCCGGGCTGGGGTTGACGATGACCGGGGCGCGGCCCGGAGGCTTCGGTGCGCTCAACGACAAGACCAACGAGATCTGCGCGCCGGGCGACCTCATCTGCGCCGCGCCGCAGGAGGCGTTCAGCGTGGCCAACCTGCCCAACACGCTCAACACGCTGGCGGGGAATGCCGGACAGCCAATCCACGCCTTGTACGCGACGACGGAGTTCTGGAATGCCGACGGGCAGGCGGCGACGGATTGGACCTTGAATTGGGTTCAAGGACTGATCAATAATGCGCCCCACCCCAAACATGGATGACCGGCGGCGGGACACAGCAGCCAGGAGCCCGTCACGGGTTCATATCAGCGGTACCTTGTGATTTGGTGTGCTGCGGGCAGCCCCTTAACATTAAGAGGAATTTAAGAGCTATAAGACTTTGTTGCGGACCCGGTCCTGCTAGACGCCGGCCTGTGATGAGCAGGAGGCCGGCGCCCGTGGCGCCGCGCGAGGGCTGGTCCGCGTAGAGATGGAAACCGTCGGCGTCGCCGACCAGAGGACAAAACGTCGGCGCACGCCGACCTAAAACAGGTGTGACAGGAGAGCGGAATGCCGTACCACAACCCGTTCATCGTGAATGGAAAGATCAGGTTCCCGGAGAACACCAACCTGGTCAAGCACGTTGAGAAGTGGGCGAGGGTCCGCGGCGACAAGCTTTCCTACCGTTTCATCGACTACTCCACCGAGCGCGACGGGGTGTACCGCGACATCGTCTGGCGCGACTTCAGCGCCCGCAACAGGGCGGTGGGCGCCCGGCTGCAGCAGGTCACCCAGCCCGGTGACCGCATCGCCATCCTGTGCCCCCAGAACCTGGACTACCTGATCGCCTTCTTCGGCGCGCTGTACGCCGGCCGGATCGCGGTGCCGCTGTTCGACCCGGGCGAGCCGGGCCACGTGGGCCGGCTGCACGCGGTGCTCGACGACTGCACGCCGTCGACCATCCTGACCACCACGGAGGCCGCGGAAGGCGTCCGCAAGTTCATCCGCGCGCGCTCGGCCAAGGAACGGCCCCGCGTGATCGCCGTCGACGCGGTGCCCAACGAGGTGGCGTCCACCTGGGTCGAGCCCGAGGCCGACGAGAACACCATCGCCTACCTGCAGTACACCTCCGGCTCCACCCGTACCCCGACCGGCGTGCAGATCACCCACCTGAACCTGCCCACCAACGTGCTGCAGGTGCTCAACGGCCTCGAGGGCAAGGAGGGCGACCGCGGTCTGTCCTGGCTGCCGTTCTTCCACGACATGGGCCTGATCACGGCGCTGCTGTCGCCGGTGCTCGGTTACAACTTCACGTTCATGACTCCGGCGGCGTTCGTGCGCCGGCCCGGCCGCTGGATCCGGGAGATGGCACGCAAGCCCGAAGACGCGCCGAACTGCGAGGTCGTCACCGTCGCGCCGAACTTCGCGTTCGAGCACGCCGCGGTGCGCGGCGTGCCCAAGGACGGCGAGCCACCGCTGGACCTGAGCAACGTCAAGGCGATCCTCAACGGCAGCGAGCCGGTGTCCCCGGCGTCGATGCGCAAGTTCTACGAGGCGTTCGCGCCCTACGGCCTGCGCGAGACGGCGATCAAGCCGTCCTACGGCCTGGCCGAGGCCACGCTGTTCGTGTCCACCACGCCCATGGACGAGGCGCCCAGGGTCATCCACGTCGACCGCGACGAGCTGAACAAGCAGCGCTTCGTCGAGGTGGCCCCCGATTCGCCCAAGGCCGTCGCGCAGGTTTCCGCCGGCATCATCGGCGTCGACGAGTGGGCCGTCATCGTGGACCCCGACACCGCCAGCGAGCTGCCCGACGGGCAGATCGGCGAGATCTGGTTGCACGGCAACAACATGGGCACCGGCTACTGGGGCAAGGAAGACGAGACCACCGAGACCTTCCGCAACCTCCTCAAGTCGCGCATCAGCCAGTCGCACGCCGAGGGCGCCCCGGACGACGGCATGTGGGTGCGCACCGGCGACTACGGCACCTACCACGACGGTCACCTCTACATCGCGGGCCGGATCAAGGACCTCGTCATCATCGACGGCCGCAACCACTACCCGCAGGACCTCGAGTACTCGGCCCAGGAGGCAAGCCGCGCCCTGCGCACCGGCTACGTGGCCGCGTTCTCCGTGCCGGCCAACCAGCTGCCGCAGGAGGTGTTCGACAACCCGCACACCGGCCTGAAGCACGACCCCGACGACAGCTCCGAGCAGTTGGTGATCGTGGCCGAGCGTGCCCCCGGCACGCACAAGCTCGAGTACCAGCCGATCGCGGACGAGATCCGGGCGGCCATCGCCGTCCGTCACGGGGTGACCATCCGCGACCTGCTGCTGGTGCAGGCCGGAACCATTCCGCGTACCTCCAGCGGGAAGATCGGGCGCCGCGCGTGCCGCGCCGCCTACCTCGACGGCAGCCTGCGTAGCGGTGTCGGTTCGCCGACCGCCTTCGCCGGCGCTAACGACTGAACCCAGGAACCATGGCTGAACTAGACGACCCCCAGGACCAGCAGGAGAATCCGCCCGCCAAGAAGACGGACTTAACGGTCCCCGAGATGCGCGAATGGCTGCGCAACTGGGTGGGCCGGGCCGTCGGGAAGTCACCGGACGACATCGACGAGTCGGTGCCGATGGTCGAGCTCGGCCTGTCGTCGCGCGACGCCGTGGCGATGGCCGCCGACATCGAGGACATGACCGGTGTCACCCTGTCGGTCGCGGTGGCGTTCCAGCATCCGACCATCGAGTCGCTCGCCACGCGGATCATCGAGGGCGAGCCCGAGATCGACACATCGGGCGACGACGTTTCGGACTGGACGCGCAACGGCCCGGCCGAGCGCGTCGACATCGCGATCGTGGGCTTGTCGACCCGGTTGCCCGGCGACATGAACAGCCCCGACGAGACGTGGCAAGCGCTGATGGAGGGCCGCGACGCGATCACCGACCTACCGGAGGGTCGCTGGGCGGAGTTCCTGGAGGAGCCGCGGCTGGCCGAGCGGATGGCGAAGGCCCGCACCCGCGGCGGCTACCTGAAGGACATCAAGGGTTTCGACTCCGAGTTCTTCGCGGTGGCCAAGACCGAAGCCGACAACATCGACCCGCAGCAGCGGATGGCGCTGGAGCTGACCTGGGAGGCGCTCGAGCAGGCGCACATCCCGGCGTCGAGCCTGCGCGGACAGTCCGTCGGCGTGTACGTCGGCGTCTCCAACAACGACTACAGCTTCCTGGCGGTGTCCGACCCGACCGTCGCGCACCCGTACGCCATCACCGGAACGGCGACGTCGATCATCGCCAACCGGGTCTCCTATTTCTATGACTTTCGGGGTCCGTCGGTCGCCGTCGACACCGCGTGCTCGAGCTCGCTGGTGGCCATCCACCAGGCCGTGCAGGGCCTGCGCAACGGCGAGGCCGACGTCGCGGTCGCCGGGGGTGTCAACGCGCTGATCACTCCCGTGGTGACGCTCGGTTTCGACGAGATCGGCCAGGTCTTGTCGCCCGACGGCCGGATCAAGTCGTTCTCCTCCGACGCCGACGGTTACACCCGCTCCGAGGGCGGCGGGATGCTGGTGCTCAAGCGGGTTGACGACGCCCGCCGCGACGGCGACCAGATTCTGGCCGTGATCGCGGGCAGCGCGGTCAACCACGACGGCCGGTCCAACGGCCTGATCGCGCCCAACCAGGACGCGCAGGCCGACGTGCTGCGCCGGGCCTACAAGGACGCCGGCATCGACCCGCGCACCGTCGACTACATCGAGGCGCACGGCACCGGGACCGTCCTGGGCGACCCCATCGAAGCCGAGGCCCTGGGCCGCGTCGTCGGCCGGGGACGTCCGGCCGACCGCCCGGCGCTGCTGGGTGCGGTGAAAACCAATGTGGGCCACCTGGAGTCGGCGGCCGGCGCCGCCAGCATGGCCAAGGTGGTGCTGGCCTTACAGCACGACAAGCTGCCGCCGTCGATCAACTTCGCCGGGCCCAGCCCCTACATCGACTTCGACGCGATGCGCCTGAAGGTCATCGACCAGGCCACCGACTGGCCGCGGTACGGCGGTTACGCGCTGGCCGGGGTGTCCAGCTTCGGCTTCGGTGGCGCCAACGCGCACCTGGTGGTGCGCGAGGTCTTGCCCCGTGACGTCGTGGAAAAAGAGGCGCGTGAGCCGGAACCCGAGCCCGAGGTGAAGGCCGCCGCTGACGCAGCCGAGGCCCCCACGATGGAAAGCCACGCGCTGCGGTTCGACGACTTCGGCAACATCATCCCGGATGCCGAGGCCCCCGAGGAGGACGAATACGAGCTGCCGGGCGTCACCGACGAGGCGCTGCGGCTCAAAGAGATCGCGCTGGAAGAGCTCGCCGCGCAGGAGGCGGAGGAGCCGACCAAGCCGCTGATCCCGCTCGCCGTGTCGGCGTTTCTGACCTCGCGCAAGAAGGCGGCGGCCGCCGAGCTGGCGGACTGGATGGAAAGCCCGGAGGGCCAGGCGTCGTCGCTGGAATCGATCGGGCGGGCGCTGTCGCGGCGCAACCACGGCCGCTCCCGCGCGGTGGTGCTGGCGCACGACCACGAGGAGGCCATCAAGGGCCTGCGCGCCGTCGCCGAGGGCAAGCAGCGGCCGGGCGTGTTCAGCGTCGACGGGCCGGTGACCAACGGCCCGGTGTGGGTGCTGGCCGGGTTCGGCGCGCAGCACCGCAAGATGGGCAAGAGCCTGTACCTGCGCAACGAGGTCTTCGCCGAGTGGATCGAGAAGGTCGACGCGCTGATCCAGGACGAGCTGGGCTACTCGGTGCTCGAGCTGATCCTCGACGACTCGCAGGACTACGGCATCGAGACCACCCAGGTCACCATCTTCGCGATCCAGATCGCGCTCGGTGAGCTGCTCAAGCATCACGGCGCCAGGCCCGCCGCGGTGGTGGGCCAGTCGCTGGGCGAGGCCGCCTCGGCGTACTTCGCCGGCGGTTTGTCGCTGCGCGACGCCACCCGGACGATCTGCTCCCGCTCGCACCTGATGGGTGAGGGCGAGGCGATGCTTTTCGGCGAGTACATCCGGCTGATGGCGCTGGTGGAGTACTCCGCCGACGAGATCAAGACGGTGTTCTCCGATTTCCCGGACCTGGAGGTGTGCGTCTACGCCGCCCCCACGCAGACCGTCATCGGCGGTCCGCCCGAGCAGGTGGACGCGATCATCGCCCGCGCGGAATCCGAGGGCAAGTTCGCCCGCAAGTTCCAGACCAAGGGCGCCAGCCACACGCAGCAGATGGACCCGCTGCTCGGCGAGCTCGCCGCGGAGCTGCAAGGCATCAAGCCGACCAGCCCGACCGTCGGCATCTACTCGACCGTGCACGAGGGCACCTACATCAAGCCCGGCGGCGAGCCGATCCACGACGTCGACTACTGGAAGAAGGGCCTGCGCCACAGCGTCTACTTCACCCACGGCGTCCGCAACGCCGTCGACAGCGGGCACACCACCTTCCTGGAGCTCGCGCCCAATCCGGTTGCGCTCATGCAGGTCGGGCTGACCACGGCCGCGGCCGGGCTGCACGACGCCCAGCTGATCCCGACGCTGGCCCGCAAGCAGGACGAGGTCGAATCGATGATCTCGACCATGGCGCAGCTCTACGTCTACGGCCACGACCTGAACATCTGGACGCTGTTCACCCGCGCCGCCGGGCCGGCCGACTACGCGAACATCCCGCCGACCCGGTTCAAGCGCAAGGAACACTGGCTGGACGTGCACTTCTCCGGCGACGCGTCGGTGATGATGCCGGGCAACCACGTCGCGCTGCCGGACGGTCGCCACGTGTGGGAGTACAAACCCCGCGGCCAGGCGGACCTGGCGGCGTTGGTGAAAGCCGCCGCGGCGGCGGTGCTGCCGGATGCGCAGCTGGCCGCCGCCGAGCAGCGCGCGGTTCCCGGCGAGAACGCCCGGCTGGTGACGACGCTGAGCCGGCACCCGGGCGGGGCCTCGGTGCAGGTGCACGCCCGCATCGATGAGTCCTTCACGCTGGTCTACGACGCGCTGGTGACGCGGGCCGGGGAAGCCGGCGTCACCCTGCCGACCGCGGTCGGTGCCGCAGCCGCGATCACGGCCCCGTCCAACGGAGCGGCCGTGTCGGAGGCCCCCGTCGACGAGGCGGATGCGGAAACCCTGACGGACAGCCTGACCAACCGGTACTTCTCGGGCAGCGTGGGCAAGTGGTCACCTGACACGGGCGAGACCGTCGCGGAGCGCCTGGGCATGATCGTCGGCGCGGCCATGGGCTACGAACCCGAGGACCTGCCGTGGGAGGTCCCGCTGATCGAGCTCGGCCTGGACTCGCTGATGGCGGTGCGAATCAAGAACCGGGTCGAATACGACTTCGACCTGCCGCCGATCCAGCTGGCCGCGGTGCGCGACGCCAACCTCTACAACATCGAGGAGCTGATCAAGTACGCGGTCGAGCACCGCGACGAGGTCGAGCAGCTGCACGAGTACCAGAAGACGCAGTCGGCCGAGGAGATCGCCCGGCTGCAGGCGGAAATGATGAGCGGCGCGTCGCCGAGCACGGTGACAGCCCCGGCGCCCGACCCGCAGGCGGAGCCGGAAACGCAACCAGCGCCACCGCCGCCGGCCTCGGACGTCCCCGTCCCGCCGCCCCCCACGGACCCGTCGGGACCCAACGGCAAAGGCGCCCAATCCAATGGGGCGGCGCAGCCGGCACCCAACCTGGCCGGGGCCGCCGAGGCGCTGAACCAGCAGGCGGTCGCCGCGGCGCTCAACTCCGACGTGCCGCCGCGCGACGCGGCCGAGCGGGTCACGTTCGCCACGTGGGCGATCGTCACCGGCAAGTCCCCGGGCGGCATCTTCAATCCGCTGCCCAAGCTGGACGACGAGCAGGCCGCCAAGATGGCGCAGCGCTTGTCGGAGCGCGCCGAGGGTCCGATCAGCGTCGAGGACGTGGTGACGTCGGAGAACATCGAGGCGCTGGCCGAGAAGGTGCGCGAGTACCTGGAGGCCGGCGTGATCGACGGGTTCGTCCGCACGCTGCGGCCGCGGCCCGAGGGCAGCACGAAACCGCCGGTGTTCGTGTTCCACCCGGCCGGCGGCTCGACGGTCGTCTACGAACCGCTCCTGAACCGGTTGCCCTCGGACACCCCGATGTATGGCTTCGAGCGGGTCGAGGGGTCGATCGAAGAGCGTGCCGCGCAATACATTCCGAAGCTGATCGAGATGCAGGGCGACGGGCCGTACATCCTGGCCGGCTGGTCGCTGGGCGGCGTCCTGGCCTACGCGTGCGCGATCGGGCTCAAGCGGCTCGGCAAGGACGTCCGGTGGGTCGGGCTGATCGACGCGGTCCGCGCGGGCGAAGAGGTCCCGCAGACCAAGGAGGAGATCCGTAAGCGCTGGGACCGCTACGCCCGGTTCGCCGAGAAGACGTTCAACGTCACCATCCCGGAGATCCCGTACGAGCAGCTCGAGGAGCTCGACGACGAGGGCCAGATCCGGTTCGTGCTCGAGGCGGTCAGCCAGAGCGGTGTCCAGATCCCGGCCGGGATCATCGAGCACCAGCGCACGTCGTACCTGGACAACCGGGCCATCGACACCGCACAGATCCAGCCGTACGACGGGCATGTCACCCTCTACATGGCCGATCGCTACCATGACGACGCGATCATGTTCGAGCCGCGGTACGCCGTTCGTCAGCCGGACGGCGGCTGGGGCGAGTACGTGTCCGACCTCGAGGTCGTGCCGATCGGTGGCGAGCACATCCAGGCCATCGACGAGCCGATCATCGCCAAGGTCGGCGCACACATGACCGAGGCACTCAACGCGATCGAGGCGAAAGTAGGCAAGTAGTGACGGAAATGCTGCCCGCTCCCGTTCAGCATTCGACGGCCGAGAAGCTGGCCGAGTTGCACGTTCGCCTGGAATTGGCCAAGGAGCCGGGCGGTGAGAAGGCGGTCGCCAAGCGCGACAAGAAGGGCATCCCCAGTGCCCGCGCCCGCATTCACGCGCTGGTCGACCCGGGCACCTTCCTCGAGGTCGGGGCGCTGGCCAAGACGCCGAACGACCCGAACGCGCTCTACGGTGACGGCTGCGTCACCGGGCACGCCATGATCGACGGCCGGCCGGTCGGGGTGTTCTCCCACGACCAGACGGTGTTCCAGGGCACGGTGGGCGAGATGTTCGGCCGCAAGGTCGCGCGGCTGATGGAGTGGTGCGCGATGGTGGGGTGCCCGATCATCGGCATCCAGGACTCGGGTGGCGCCCGGATTCAGGACGCGGTGACCTCGCTGGCGTGGTACGCCGAGTTGGGCCGCCGCCACGAGGCGCTGTCCGGGCTGGTGCCGCAGATCTCCCTCATCTTCGGCAAATGCGCTGGGGGAGCGGTGTATTCGCCCATCCAAGACGATCTGCTCGTCTCGGTGCGCGACCAGGGTTACTTCTTCGTCACCGGTCCCGACGTGATCAGGGAGGTCACCGGCGAGGACGTCACCCTCGACGAGCTCGGCGGCTCCGACGCGCAGGCCCGCTACGGCAACATCCACCAGGTGGTGGATTCGGAGGCCGAAGCGTTCCAGTACGTGCGTGAGTTCTTGTCGTTTCTGCCGTCCAACTGCTTCGACAGTCCGCCGATCATCAACCCCGGGCTGGAGCCGGAGGTCACGCCGACCGACCTGGAGCTCGACGCGATCGTGCCGGACTCCGACAATGCGGCCTACGACATGCACGAAATCCTGCTGCGCATCTTCGACGACGGCGACTTCCTCGAGGTCGCCGCGCAACACGGGCCGGCCATCATCACCGGGTACGCCCGGGTCGACGGGCGCCCCGTCGGCGTCATCGCCAACCAGCCCATGCACCTGGCCGGGTCGATCGACAACGAGGCCTCCGACAAGGCCGCGCGGTTCATCCGGTTCTGCGACGCGTTCAACATCCCGCTGGTGTTCGTGGTGGACACCCCGGGCTTCCTGCCGGGCGCCGAGGAGGAGAAGAGGGGCATCATCAAGCGCGGCGGCCGGTTCCTCTACTCGGTGGTCGAGGCCGACGTGCCGAAGGTGACGATCACCGTGCGCAAGTCCTACGGCGGCGCCTACGCCGTGATGGGATCCCGGCAGCTGACGTCGGACTTCAACTTCGCCTGGCCCACCGCGCGCATCGCGGTGATCGGCGCGGAGGGGGCCGCGCAGTTGCTGATGAAGCGGTTCCCGGATCCGACGACGCCCGAGGCGCAGCAGATCAAGAAGGACTTCATCGAGGGCTACAACCTGAACATGGCGATTCCGTGGACCGCCGCCGAACGCGGCTTCATCGACGCGGTCATCGACCCGCACCAGACCCGGCTGCTGCTGCGTAAGTCGCTGAAGTTGTTGCGGGACAAGCAATTATGGTTCCGCACCGCGCGCAAGCACGGGCTGATCCCGGTTTAACTCTGCTGCGGCACAATCACATTGGTCACACCCGCACCGCGGGTCCGACTATGCGCCGACCGCGAAAAGCGATATCGCAGGCGATATCGAATCTGCGGATTGGGTGGTGTGCCCGGCGTGCGACGGCGTGACTTCTAGCTCGTGAACGCGCCGTCGATGAGTTCGTCGAAGCGCTCCAGCGCCTCGTCGCAGTCGGCGTCGATGCCCCGCAGCGCCCCGCGGTCGGCGAGATACCGCTGCGCGTAGAGCCGGGCGACCAGCGCCTTGCGCTCCCCGCCGCGGGTGGCACGCTCCCAGGCGGCCTGCTCGGTGAGCAGCGCCGCCGCGTACACGTCACCCATGAATTGGGCCAGCGGGAACAGGCGCGCCTCGGCGATGTCGCGGTCCAGCTTGGACCATGCGGTGATCGCCGCGTCCAAATCCTCGATGCGCCCCGCGACCAGCCGGGTGGTGTCGTCGTCATCGGAAACCGACACGGCATCGCGTAGCCGCGCCAACAACGGCTCATGGGCGCGGGTCTGCTCGATGCCACGCCGCACGTCCAGGCAGAGGATGTTGTCGGGCCCTTCCCAGATGGTGTTCACCTGCGCGTCGCGCAGCAACCGGGCCACCGGCCAGGTCTCGATATAGCCGTTGCCGCCATGGATTTCGATCGCGTCGGACGCGGCGGTGATCCCGAGCCGGCACACCTTGAGCTTGGTGACCGGCACGGCGATGCGTTGCCGCATGCTGCGGGGCTGACGATGGTTGGTGGCGCCGGTGCCGTCGAAAACCATCGCCTGCGCGGCTTCGACGTCGACGACCAACTCGGCGAGCTTGCGCCGCATCAGCGGCTTGTCGATGAGTGCCCCGCCGAACGCGTGCCGCCGCCGGGCGTAACACAGCGACTCGACCAGGGCGCGGCGCGCGTTGCCGAGCCCGAACAGGGCGATGCCCAGGCGCGCGGCGTTGGTCAGCTCCATCATGCGGCCCAGCCCCTTGCCGTCCGACGGTCCCGCGTGTCCTCCTGAGCCGCTCGGCTCCTCGGATAGCAGAAACGCCTCGGCGTCAACGAATTCCACCTCGCCGGAGGCCACCGATCGGGTGCCGAGCTTGTCCTTCAGGCGGCGAACCCGCACCCCGTTGCGCGAACCGTCACGGCGGGTACGCAGCACCAGAAAGTTGGCGATGCCCCGCGACGAGTCGGGCGCGCCCTCCGGCTTGGCCATCACGACGAACGCCTCGCCGCCACAGTTTGACGCAAACCACTTGAAGCCGTTGAGAATCCACGCACCTTCATTTTCGCCGCTTACGCGTCGAGCCGTCGTCTCGAGCGCGGCCAGGTCCGAGCCGCCGGTGCGTTCGGTCAACAGTTGCGCCGTCTCGCCCGCCCACTCGCCCGAGGCGAACTTGGCCAGCACGTGCTCTCGCACGTCGGCCGGCGCGTAGGCGGCCACCAGCGACTGGACCATGCCGCCGCCGGTGCCCAGCGCGCAGCCCATCCCGATATCGGCCTGGTTGAGTAGATAGTTGGACGCGAACAGGCCTAGGCCCGAGCTCACTTTGGCGGCGCGCGCGTCGTCGCGCAGGGCCTGCTGGGCATCCAGGACCGCGCGCTTGGACTGGGTGAACGAGGCCGGCATGACGACCTGGCTCACGTCGTGTCCCCAGCGGTCATAACGCTCCAGCCGGGGCGGGTTGCGGTCGGTCTCCTCCGCCCATCGCGCGACCGGGCCGGCCATCAACTCGCCCATCCGCACCAGATGCGGCTCTACGACCGCGAGTTCGTCCGGTTGCAGGTAGTACGCCATGGTGAACTGCAGGGTGGGATCGGTGCGATACCAGTTGAGACCCACGGCCCCGCGGTAGTTTTCGGTTTGGTAGCGCTGCGACTTCTCCTCCGTGGAGAAGGGCAGCCTGTCCACCGCCTCTACGGCGTAGTCGCTCATGGAAGAGACGCTACGCGCCCGTGAGGAAAACCAGGCGAACCCTGCCGATCTGGATCTCGTCGCCGTTGGCCAGCACCGCCGAGTCGACGGGCTCCCGGTTGAGATAGGTGCGGTTCATACTGCCCACGTCGACGATGCGGAATTGGCCACCCTCGCTGCGCAATTCGGCGTGCCGACGGCTGACGGTGATGTCGTCGAGGTAGATGTCGCTTTCCGGATGCCGGCCCGCCGACATGACGGGTTGGGTCAAGGCAAACCGCGAGCCGGCGTTGGGGCCGCGCGTGACGACGAGCAGCGCCGAGCCCGGGCTCAGTGTCGGTGTGTCCTCGAGCGCCGCGGCGGCTGCGGTCGCAGGCGCGTCGAACTCGGCCGGCAGCGCGGTGCCGATGTCGCCGGTGAGTTCCTCCGAGCCTTCGCGCTGCGTCGGCCGGTTCGGCGTGGACCCGGTGCTGCTCACGCGGCTCGCGGCAGATCCGGGTTGGCCGCGGCCGCCTGCGACGTCGGCCGCGTCGGTGCCGGTGCCCAGCCGACGTAGGTCAGGTACACACCGACGAGGGCGAAGACGACGCACGCGGTGATCCACCAGGCCTGCGCGCCGATCATGTCGTTGGCGAGCGAGGCGAAGAACTTGGGGAAGGCCACCAGCAGCAGGCCCCGCAGCACGATCAGCCAGCCGAGCAGGGAAACGATGATCGCCGCGGCGCCGCGCCAGCTCTGGTGAGCGGCGACAATGGTCAGGCCGAGCAACAAGATGAAGGCGCCGGTGACGAAGGTCCACATCGAGTTCGCCTCGAACTGCGACAGCAGCGACTGCATGTCGGACACGCGCGCCACCGCCGTCACATCGACAATGACGAGGAAGGGACCGAGCACGCGGGAGAAGAAGCGTGTCGTGTGCGACTGTTGTGGAGCGTTCATTGCCGTACCTCTCATGCGGCGCCGGTCATTCGGCGATCTCCTTTATCGGAGCACTTGACCGCGGCGTCGAGATAGGGACTTATGGCACTGCCTGGCAGGGCGTGGGGCTTATACCGGTGCCACGAACTCGGACGTGTAAAACTCCGCCGGATTCTGCGAGTTCGGGTTGGCCCGCTCGATAATCACCCACACACCAGTGGTGCCGGGGTGAATGGTGTCTTGCACGGTCGCCGTTCCGTTGCCCGCCGGGTCGATGTCCATGCCGGAGAAGGCGGTGCCCGGATCACCCGGCCCGCAGGGACTCGACGACGGCCGCGGCATCTGGATGAGCCCGACGTCGAAGTGGGTGCCCGGCTCGGGCTCGTCGTACAGGTGCACCTCGGCGACCGCTTTTGACCCGGAGGTATGGATCAGGGCCGAACCGGTGCCCAGCCCGGGCCGGGGCACCTTGGGGGCGACGCTGACGCGGCTGAAATCGCAGCGCCGATAGTAATTGTCCAGGGCTACCGTGGTGCCGCCCTCGGCGGCCGCTTTGGCAATTTCGAACGCCGCCGCGGGGGTGATCACCACGGTGATCGTCGCCGCACATGTTCCGAGTCGTGTCAGCGCGTGCATGGGGGCCGCCTATTGGGTCCGTGTGAAGGGGATCACAGCGGAATAAGTATTGACCCGAAATTGGCGGAAATAAACCTACCGCGGACAATTACTCGACCGTCAATTTAATGCGGCTATTTGTCGGCTGACCAATTACTGGCGAGATCTATATAAAGCGGCTAAGGCTTAATGCGGATCGGTCCCGGGGACCACCACCCGGTGCGGGTCGCGGTGCCGAGGTCGAGCAGCGCGGGCTGGGCGTCGGCGACGGTGTCGAACTTGCGCAGCGATCCCCAGTCGCGGCCCCAGTCGTGGGACAGGTAGGTCGACATCACGTGAGCACGCAGGAGCAGGTCGGTGATGCCCAGCAGGCCGCCGTTGACCCCGTCCTGCCAGGTGTCGGTGTCCTGTTTTTTGGCGTTGTAATCCGGAGTGATCCGGAACTTGGGGATCTCGGTGACGCCGTTGGCGTGCAGCATCGGGTGCTGACACGGGAAGGCCAGCCCGACCGCCCAGTCCATCAGCACCGGCTGCGTCGAGCCGACGTACTCCTGCAACGAGCGCAGCTCCGGCACCCGCGGCGGGGTCAGAGCGATCCAGTCGTCCGGCGTGAGGGAGAGGTCTTCGGCGACCACCCGCACCGCGACGGCGTCGGCGGGCATCTGGGAGCGGGCGAAGCGCAGGTTCCGCCAAACCTTCGGTTGTTCCCCGTACAGGTCGTAAGGCACCAGGCGCCCGGCCGGAAGCACGGCGCCGCCGGGACCGGGCTTGCCGAATTCCAATTCCACGGTCTGCCCGTTGGTGTGGTGGTGCAGGATGCTGTTGCCGGCGATCGTGCCGGCGGCGGTCACCACTACCAGCGGGTGTCCGGCGTCGGGCTTGGGCAGTTGATACCACGCCGAGGTCAGCTTGCTCTGCTGTTGCGCGCCGCTGGTGTAGCTGCCCGCCAGCGGAACCTGATCGGGGTTGAGGCCGTACGGCAGCGGCACCGTCGATCCGTTGATACCCGGCGTCGTCAGCTTGAGCGGCGCGTCCCAGTCGTAGTCGGTGCCGGGCTGTGGCACTGACGTCTCCTTGACCGACTCGGCCAGCGTGCGATCCGGTACGCCGTTCGGGGTGAATCCGGTTGGGTTGACGCCACCCAGCGGCCCCAACGGGCCGTAATTGTCGGGCAGCGGCGCCATGAAGCCGGCGTTGCTGTCCGGCTCGACGAGCACGTCGTCGGCCAGCCCGCAACCGCCGCTGAATTCCCTCAGGTTGTCCCAGGCGTTGGAGTAGGTGGGGTACTGACGCACGATGCCGGCCGTCATCGACGCGATGAACACCACCGCCATGAATCCCGCCGCGACGGGAATGGGCGCTGCCGTCACCAGCCGCGCCAGCCGTCCCTCGCCGCGGCTCCTGGATGCGAAATGCAGGTACATCGCCCACAGGGCGGCGATCGCGAACAATGCGAAAAAGATTGTGCTGATCGTGATTCCGCCGATTTTCGGCATGCTGCTGTTGAACGGCACGCCGTAGCTGGAGACGTACCACCAGCCGTTGGTGGTGGCGAAGCACAGCGCCAAGATGAACAGCACCGCCGCCAGGAACGCCATCCGGTTGCGCGACCAGCGCAGCACCTCATGCGACACCAGCACCGCGGTCAGGGCGGCCATCGCGGCGCCCACCGCGGCGAACAGTCCGAAGTGGTGCACCCACTTGGTGGGCGTGAACATCAGGAAGAACATGGTGCCGAAGATGACGCCCATCAGCCGCCACGCCGGCCCGCGGGCCACACCGGGAACTCGCTTGCGCCGCAACATGATGAACACCGCCGTGAACAGGCACAGCGCGGTGATCAGGAAGCCGAAGCGGCGCGAGAGCGATCCGTCGACGGTGGGCAGAATCAGGTAGTAGTAGCGCAGGTTCTCGGTGTACCAGGCCTGGCTGGGCCCGATGTCGGTGCGAATCCTGGTGGCTTCCAACACCGTTGACAGCGTCTGATCGGCGAACACCACGGTCAGGATGACCGTGCCGGCGGCCAGCATGGGTGCCACCAGCGGCCAGGTGCCGACCAGGCGATGGCGGCGGACCAGAATCCGCAGGATCGGACGGCCACCGGCGACCAGCGCCGCCACCGCGATCAGTCCGGTGGGCTGGACGCCGAGGGTGAATGCCGCGGTGACGACCGCCAGCGCCGCGGGCGTCAGCCGGCTGTAGCGCATGGAGCGCTCGATCAGCACATAGGTGATCAGCGACCCGACGGCGATGATCGGCTCGGGTCGCAGACCGTTGTCGAACGGCATCCACGCGGTCAGCAGGACCAAGCCCGCCGCCCAATTCGCCGCCTTGCTGCCGGCCACCGCGGGCCCCAGCCGGGGCAGCACCTCACGCGAAAGCAGCAGCCAGCAAACGATTCCCGCGATCAGGTCCGGCAACCGCATCCACAGGCTGGCGTCGCTGACGTGTGTCATCAGCGCCAGCAGGTTGTAGTACCAGCCGAAGGGGTCCTCGGGGCTGCCGAACCAGCGGAAGTAGTTCGACATGTAGCCCGCGTGGTCCGCGACCCGGGCCATGCCCAGGATGTAGCCGTCGTCGGAAGAGTTGGCCCCGATCACGTGCCAGAGCACGAAACCGAAGATCACCACGACATCGGCCAGGGTGAAGGTGCGCCAGTTCGCGGGGATGAGCCGGCGCATCCGGTGGCCGTCCAGCTGGTCGAGGCGCCACAGCGCAACCAGCGCAACGATGGTGGACACGATCGCCACCACCATTGCGACCAGTTTCAAAGTCGTTGGGGTGGTGGAGAACCGGGTGTCGATGGTGGCCGACAGTTTCAACCCAGGCGGGGCGGGGCCGGTCAGGTCGGTGAACACCCCCACGATCTGTGGCCGCAGGTTCGGGTCGGGGAAGCCGCCGCTGATGGGTTTGCCCGCCGGATCATTCAGCCCGACGAAGGTGGCGAAGGCGCCGGCCTTCGTCGAGGTGATCTCGATGCGTTGACATTGCGGGGAGGCCACCTGGTCGCGCGCCGCGCTGGCGATCACCACGTTGCGGTCGGTGACGTCCACGCGCTTGCCGTTGACCACAACGAACAACGCGTTCAGCGCGGCGTCCTTGCCCTTTTTGGGTGCCGTGCTGAGCACCACCCCGCCCTCCGGCGGCAGGGCGCGCACCGCGGAGCAGGGCACGGTCGCCGTCACGTCGACCGGGGTGAGCGAAATCAGCGGGGCGGTAACGCTATTCAGTTGACCGCTCTGTGGCCAGTTCAGGGTCGCGGTGGTCTGCACGACGGGCAGCAGCGGGGTGGCCACCGACAACACGAATCCGACCAGGCCGGCGATGGTCGCCACCCAGCGCGTCACCCGCACGTCCTTGACGGTCTGCACGCTCATGGGAGTGCCCGAATCGGTCCCTGCCGGCTCCAGCCGCGCACTGTCATCACACCCTGTTCGATTACGGCGTCCGGCGCCTGATCAGCCGGCACCAACCGGAAGTACTGCTCCACGGATCCCCAGTCGCGGTACCAGTCGCCCCGCAGATACGTCGCGACCGTCGAGGTGCGCAGCATGGTCTGCAGGAACAGGAACGGTCCGCCGGCCTCACCGGACTGCCACCCGTTCGACGACGACGCCGTTTGTTTGTGATCGGGCAGGATTCGGTACTGCGGAAGTTCGGCAACGCCAAGGTGTTCGGAGAACGGCCGCTGGCACGGGAAATTCGCGGCGGTCGCGATGTCCATCAGCACCGGTGTCTGCGATCCCATCAATTGCTGCAGGGTTTGCAGCACCGGGACCCGCGGCGGCGTGAACGCGAACCACTGATCCGAACTCAGGTTCGGGTCGTAGGCGACGATGCGCGCCACATTCGCCTCGGGCGGCGCCCAGGTCAGCGGGAACCGCAGATTGCGCCACGCCGGCTCGGGCCCGATGTCGATCGGCTGCACCTCCCCGAGCGGCTGGGTGCTGCCGTCGGGGCGGGCGATGCCCCACTGCAATTTGAGCGACTGTCCGTAGGTGAAGGTGCCGTCCTCCTTGTACGACCAGATGGCGCCGGACGCCGACACCACGACGATCGGGCGGTCCGGCGTGCGGGGCGGCAGCTGGTACCAGGCCGAGGTGGCGGTGGCAGCCAGCGAGTTCTCGCCGTAGCTGCCCATCACCGGCGTGCGGGCCGGGTCTAGGCCGAACGGCAGCGCCGCGTGCGAGCCGTTGACGCCGGCGGGGCCCTTCCCGCCAGCGGTGCCCGCGGAGTCACTCATGGCGGCGTTCGGCTTGTTCGGTGACGCGTCGGAATTCACCACCCCCGGTTTGGTGACCACCGGATAGGACCTCAGGTCATCGCCGACGCCGTCGGGTTTGAAGCCGACCGGGTTGGCGCCGCCGAGCGGCCCGTCCGGGCCGAACGTCTGCCCGGGCGCCGGCTGCAGCATGCCGGCGTTGGGGTCGGGCTCGGTCAGCACGTCGTCGGCCATCGCGCAGCTGGCGGGCGACAGGCCCGAACTGATGGCGGCCAGATTGGCCTTCCCGGTGGTGTAGAGCGGGTAGCGGAACACCGCGCCCTTGGTCAGCGAGGCGACTTCGCCGACCACCATGATGGTCGCGACCACCAGCAGCGGGGTCGACGCCAGCACCCGGTTGCGCCGGTTGTCCTTGACCTCGGTGTGTCCGGCGTAGTCCATCCGGAAGTGCTGCCAGGCGGCCAGCAGCCCGGTGAGGATCGACAACGTCAGGAACATCGACGTCACGGGGTGGCTGGCGACCACCGGCTGGATGTCGTACCACGGCACCCCGTAGTTGCCGACGTAGAACCAGCCGTTGATGCCGGAGGTCGCCACCGCCACCACGAACAGCAGGGCCGTGACGTACAGCGTCAGGTTGCGGCGGTTGTGCAGGCCGATCCGCGCCAGCGCGAACGCGGTTACCGCACCCAGCGCCCCGGCCAGTCCGGCGAACGCGCCGAACTGGACGGCCCACTTCGTCGGGGTGAACGTCAAGAGCAACAGGCCGACGGCCGTGGTGCCGATCAACCGCCAGGCCGGCCCGCTGGCGACCCCGGGCACCCCGCCCCGGCGCAGCAGGATGACCAGCATGCCGAACAGGCACAGCAGCAGCACCAGCACCGCGAATCGCCTCGCCATCGACCCGTCGGGGTTGGACTCCACCGTGAGGAAGTAGTAGCGAAGCCAGTCCTGGTACCACGCGATCGTCGGCCCGACCTTGTATTTGATGCGCGCCGACTCGGCGACGGTCGCCAGCGTTTGGCTGCGGAACACCACGACGGTGATCAGCGACAGCGACGCCGCCAGCACCGCCAGCGGGGCGAGCAGCCCGTCGGTCACCCGGCGCCGCCGGATCGTCTGGGCGACGGCCCGCGCCCCGGTCAGCAGCGCCGCGACGGCGATCAGGCCCTGCGGCGCCAGCGTCGCGGTGAGCATCGCGACGAAGATGGCGACGGCGGCCGGGGCCAGGCGTTGCAGCGCGATCGCGCGTTCGACCAGGATCCAGGTGACCAGCACGCCGAGGGCGATCAGCGGCTCGGGCCGCAGACCGTTGTTGAACGGCAGCCAGGCGGCCAGAAACACCGCGCCCGCGGTGAAGACGGCCACCCGGTTCGCCGCCAGTCCGCCCCTGGCGGGCCCCAGCCTGCGCAGGATCAAGTGGCTGATCACCAGCCAGCAGGCGATGCCGGCCAGCGTGGCCGGCAGCCGCATCCACACGCCTGCGGTGCTCACCGACGCCAGCCTGGACAGCAGCCCCAGGTACCAGTCGAACGGCGCGTCCGTCGTGCCGAAGTAGCGGTAGTAGTCGACGATGTAGCCGGCCTTCGGGGCGACGCGGGCGATGGTCAGGTTGTAGCCGTCGTCGGACGATGTGGCGCCGATGACGTGCCAGAGCAGCAGCGTCGCGATCACTCCGGCGTCGGCGATCCAGGTGGCGATGCCGACGCGCCGCCACGAATTCCAGCGCGCACGGGGACGGTACCGGGAGAGCCAGGCGATCGGGGACTGCCAATTGATCAGGGTGCCGCCACCCCGGCTGCGCCGGTCGAGCGCGGCCAGCGCGATGACGGCCGTCAGGACGGCCAGCGCGCCCACGCCCATGGCGAGCTGCTTGAGGGCCGTTGGGGCCGTGATGAACCGGGTGTCGATGTCGACGCGGGCCGACAGCCCGGGCTGTGCGGGCACCTTCAGGTCGGTGAAGATCCCGCCGACCTGCGGCTTCTTCTCCGAGGGCAGTATCCCGGAGGCGCCTGGCATGCCGACGAACTCCGCACCGGCCGCGCCCGCGTCGGCCCAGGCGTGCAGCACGCTGCAGGCCCCGCCGGCGACCGCCGGGCGCGGTGCCGCCACGGCCACGGTGTCGCGGAACGCGACGACCACCAGGTCCTTGTCCGCGCGCACGAACAGCCCGTTCTTGCCGGCGTCCATGCCGCCGGCGGGCAGGGTGGAGACCACCAGTCCGCCGCCGGGGGGCAGGGTGGCGATCGCCGCGCACGGGATGGAGATGTCCAGCGCGCGCGGCGCCCCGGACACCAGGGGAGCGGTGATCTGGGTGATGTGACCGTCCGCGGTGCCCTGCGGCCACAGCACGGTCGCGGTGGTCTGTTTCACCGGGAGCAACGGGACCAGCACGCACAACAGCAGACCCACGAGGCCGGCGACGACTGCCACCAAGCGAGGGATCCGCTGCGAACGCTGATCATCGTCGTGGGGCACGAGGCTCGATCGTAAGCGAAGCTGCTTTGTCCGCTGAGGACGCGGGGCCGCGCGGGGCCGCCCGGCCTCAGCGGGCCAGCCGCGCGGCGAGCGTGTCGAGACCCGGGCCGGCGAGGTCGGCGAGCGCCGCGCGGCGGCCGGACATCGCCATCAGCAGCGCCTCACCCGGTCCGGTGACTTCCGGCCCGTGGCCGTGTTCCCAGTCGACATCGGTGGCGCGCAGGCGCAGGCCCCTGATCCGGCGGCCGGCGCCGAGCCTGGGGTTGCCCGGCACCAGGCCGAGGACCCGTTCGAGCCGATCGGCCGGCACGCTGCGCGGCCGGCCCAGCGCGCGACGGATGTCTTGGTGATGGATGGTGCCGTCGACGAGCGCGATCATCCCGCCGAAACCTGCTGTCAGCCCGCGTGGTTCGAGATGGGCACGCAGTAAGTCGAGCAGCTGCCCGGCGGTCAGGTCGGCGAGTTCGTCGACGCCCACCTGGTTGGCCCGGACGACCCAGCCCTTGGCGAAGCGCTTCAGCAGCCCCAGTATGCCGAGCTCTTCGTAGCTGATCACATGCGCGACAACGCCTTTCACGGTCCACTTCGAGCACAGGCTGGGGGCGTCCCACTGCTGCGGCGTCAGGGTGGCCAGGAAATCCGCCAGGTCGGCCCGCTCGTCGTGGGCCATGCTCATCAGGGTGGCAGTCATTGCCGGGCCCCGGCGAGCAGCAGCCGGCCGTAGCGGTCCAGGTACAGCGGCCAGCCCGCGTCACCGTCGACACCCTCGGCGACGGATTCCCACCCGGGTCCGTGGCGGTCCAGGTGGCGATGCTCGAGGTCGACCCGGGTGCGGTCATCGGACTCGGCGGTGAAGCGCACTTCGACTTCACTGGTTTTCGATTGGTCGGGTTCCAGTTGCCAGGTTGGGCCGATATCCCAGGTGAACACGAGGCGGCGGGGTGGCTCGTAGGCCAAGATCCGCGCCCAGCGGCATACGCTGCCGTCGACGCCGCGGTCGTAGATGTGCCCGCCCACCCGGCGCTCGAAGACCGTCTCGGCGATCGCGACCGCCAGCAGATTGTGCTCCCGAGGTTTGAAGTCGCCGAACTGCTCGGTGAAGACGGCGAATGCCCGCTCGATCGGCGCGTTGACCACGACGTGGTGTGTGACATTCGGAATCCGTTGCGTCACAGGGGTTCTCCTTTACTCTCATCGATCTTCTGGGCGTAGCCGGCCAGCGCCTGCGACCAGAACCGGTCGAGATCGGCGCGCAACGCCTCGAGGCCCGTCGGGTCGAGTTGATAGACGCGCCGGGTGCCTGCCGCGCGGTCGCGCACCAGCCCCGCGCATTTGAGCACCTTGAGGTGTTGCGAAACGGCCGGCCTGCTGACGGGCAGATGCCGCGCCAGTTCCCCGACGGCGGCCGGGCCGTGCGCGAGCCGCTCCAAGATGGCCCTGCGCGTCCGGTCCGCCAGGGCGTCCCAGGCATCCCCATCGGTTTGGTAAGCCGCCACAAACCGTAAGCCTACGCTTACCGATAGCGGCGCGGCAATGCCTGCGACGCCGGGGATCGGGGCAACGGGCCATCGATCGGACGCGCGCGACCTTGGGATCGGTAGCGGGCCCGACCTTCTGCACTGGCGGGATGAACATCCTCCGCGTCACAAAGCGGGTACTCGCTGGTGCATTGCTTTCGGGCGGCTTCGTCGTCGTCGGGTCGGGCCTGGCCGCGGGAACCGGCCATGCTCAGCCCGCCCCGATGGTGTGCCAGGACCCAAGCCGCGGGCCGAGCCCCACCAACAGCTGCACCTACCAATGGTGCCCAGGCTCACCGGAGCTGAAGAATATGCCGGACTGGGACAGAAACGTCTGCCACCCTTGGTATTTCGATCAGAACAGCCCGGTGACCAATTCGACCATCATCGAAGGTTTTCCACCGCCGCGGCCGCCGTCGCCGCCGTGCATCCCGTTCATCAACTGCCTGCCCGGGTTGTGACGGCTAGGTCTTGCGCAGGGGCGCGGGATTCCACAGGCCGCTGCGGGTTGCCGTGCCGAGCTGCAGGCGGGCGGGCTGCGCATCGGCGTAATAGGGCGTCAGCCGTTGCAGCGAGCCCCAGTCGCGCGACCAGTCGTCCTTCAGATAGGTGGCCATGGTGGTCGCCTTTACCAGCAGCTCGGTGACGCCCAGCGGTCCGCCACCGTTGTTGTCCATTACCGGCGAGTTGGCCTCCGCGCCGAAACGGTCCGGCAGGATGCGCCATTTCGGCGTCTCGTCGACGCCGTTTTGATGGCCGAACGGCCGCTGGCAGGGGAACGCCAGCCCCACCAACCAGTCCAGGAACACCGGGTCCCGCGATCCCACCACGTCCTGCAGCGTGCGCAGCTGCGGGATCCGCGGCGGTGTGAGCGCGATCCAGTGCTGCGGCGCCAGGTCCTCGTCGTCGGCGACCAACCGGATCTGGGTGGCGCCGGTGGGGATGGCCGACAAGGGCAACCGCAAGTTACGCCAGGCCGGGGAGGCGCCCACATCGGCGAGCTGGAACGACCCGCCGGGGTGTCCGTGGGCGGCTTCGTCATCGGTGGCCCATTGCACCTGGACCTCGCGGGGGTCGAAGCGGCCGGCAGCGCTCACCACCAGCAGCGGCCGCGCCTGGTCGCGGGTGGGCAGTCGGTACCAGCCCGACCGCAGGTGGGCGGGCACCTGGATGCCGGGTCGCCAGCTGCCCAGGACGGGCGTGCGCGACGGATCGAGGTTGTAGGGCAGCTGGGCAACCGAACCGTTGATTCCCGGCGCCGGAGTGGTGCCGCCCTCGGTGCCGGCTTCGGCGCCGGTAACCAGCTTGTCGTCGTTGATGAAGCTGCGGTCACCCGGCCGCTCCATCACGGGGTCGGCGCGGACGTCCGCGGGAATCCCGTTGGGCGTGAAGGCTTCCGAGAGGCCCGCGCCAAGTGCGTCGCCCACCGTGGCGCTCACCGGCGACAGCGTGCCGGCGTTGGGGTCCTGTTCCACCAGCACGTCCTCGGCCAGTCCGCACGACTTGCCGGTCAGCGCCTCGAGGTTGGAGCGGCCCACCGTCCACGCGGGGTACTGGTCGGTCATCGCCAGGGTCAGCGATGCCACCTCGAACACCACCAGCAGCCATGTCGCAATCGCCAAGGGGGACTGGACGATTCCGGCGGCCCGCGCGCCGAGGCGGGTTTTCGGTGCGCCGTTTTCGGGATCGACGAAATGGAACCACGCGGCCAGCAGGAGCACCACGACGGTCAGCCCGAGCAGCGCGGTGGCGAAGGCATAGTGCCACGCCGGGAACGAATTCGACCATGGCACACCGAAATTGGAGACATACCACCAGCCGTTGACGCTGGCGAACGACAAGGCCACCAGGAACAGCACGACGGCGGCGAACATGGTGCGGTTGCGCCGGGATCGCATCGCCACGGACGTCACGGCTATCGCGGCCAGCGCGCCTAGCGGTCCGGCCAGCCCGGCGAACACCCCGAAGTGGTGGGTCCACTTGGTGGGAGTGAACATCATCGCGAGGAACGAGATGATGGTGATCCCGACGATGCGGCGGCTCGGCCCGGCGGCCGTGCCCGGAATCCGGCCCTTGCGCAACGACATTGCGACCGTGATCCCGAGCGCCAGGACCAGCGCCAGCACGGCGAAGCGGCGGGCGACCGACCCGTCGGGACTGGCCATGAACAGCCGCTCGTAGCGGATGTGTTCGTCGAACCAACTCAGGCTGGGCCCGACGGCGCGCTTGAGCATGCTGGCCTGAACCTCGCCGGCCAGCGTCTGGTCGCGGAATATGAGGATGGCGGTGACGGTGACCGCGGCGAACAGGGGCGCCACCAAAGGCAGCGCGCCGAACCGCTTGGACCGGCGGTGCAGGATGGTCCGCAGCGGTCCGATCGCGACGAGCAGCGCACCGATCGAGGCGATACCCGTCGGTCCGGAAAACAGCGTCAGCGCACCGATGATGCAGGCGACCGCCACCGGCAGCAGGCGGCTGGTGGCCACCGCGCGTTCCACCGAGCACCAGGTCAGCAGGATGCCCAGCGCGATGATCGGCTCGGGCCGCAGGCCGTTGTTGAGCGGCAGCCAAACGGCCAGGAACATGCCGGCCGCCGTCCACGCCGCGCCGCGGCTCAGCTTCACGGCGTGACCCAGGCGGGGCATGACCTCCCGGCTGATCACCCACCAGCACGTCAGCGCCATGGCCAGGGTGGGCAACCGCATCCAGATGCTGGCGGTGCTGACGTGGGCCCACAGCGCGAGCAGGTCGTAGTACCAACCGAAGGGGGCCTCCGGCGTGCCGAACCAGCGGTAGTAGTTGGCCATGTAACCGGCGTGCTCGGAGACTCGGGCCATGGTCAGGATGTAGCCGTCGTCGGACGTGTTGGCCCCGACGAACTGCCACCACACCAGCACCGCGATCACCAGGGCGTCCAGGCCGCCGACTGACCACCAGCGCGACGGCAGGAAGCGGCGATGCCGGCTGCCGTCCGCGGTGTCGAGCAGGTGCAGCGCGACCAGGGCGGCGGCGGTCAGCACGACCCCGAGGACCATCGCCGCCATCTTCAGTTGGGTGGGGCTGCTGCTGTAGCGGGTGTCGACGGTCGCCGAGAAGGTCAGGCCCGGCGGCGCCGGCCCCGCCAGATCGGTGAAGACACCGACGATTTGGGGCCGGAAGTCATAGCCGCTCTTCTCCCCGCGCAGCGGCGAGCCGGGATGCTCGGCGTTGGGGCCCTGGGTCAGCCCGACGAACTCGGCGGTGACGCGGTCGGCGTGCGCGGTGAAGGTCAACCGCTGGCAGGCGGGGCTGAGCACCTGGCTCAGCGGGGCGGTCACCACCGCCACGTTGCGCACCACCACCACCAGGTAGTCGTTGGCGCGTTGGATGAGCAGCCCGCGGTCGACGGCCTTGGGAGCCTGCTTGGGCACCGTCGACAACAGCACCGTCTTCGCCGCGTTCGCCGGGCCGGCGAGGCCCGCGGCGGCCTGGCACGGCACGGTGACGTTGAGGTCGGTGGCGACGTACCCGATCAGCGGCGCGTCGACGCTCTCGAAGTTGCCGTTCTGCGGCCAGTTGAGCTGGGCGGTGGTCTGGTTGACCGGCAGCAGCGGGGTGGCGATGGCCAGCAGCGCCCCGAGCAGCCCGGCGACGGTCGCAACCAACCGAGTGATCCGGTGGTTCGCTCCCGTGTCGGTCACGGTGGTAGATGCTAGTTCTTCGACGCTCGGCGGCCCCTTTGGAGGCACGGTGTCGGTGCTCATCAGCGGCCTGCCGGGGGCTTGCGGATGGCCACCACGAACGGGCCGGCGCTGCGGACCACGAACTGCGGGCTGTCGAAGAGGGCGGCCCGCAGGTCGACGGTGTAGCGACGGACGTTGGGCTGGTTGGGATACACGTCCTCGGCAAGCCGCAGCGTGTAGTTGCCGTTCGCGCCGCGCCGCATGAGAAACACCGTGGGCGGTGGCCAGGGGCAGGTGTCGAGTGCGTGGATGAGGTCGTCGGCGGACTTGAGTTTCGACCACTTGTTGATCTGGGCGGCCCGCAGGTCGAACTGCGCCAGCGGGTTGGCGTAGTGCGACGTCAATCCCTGGAATCCCCAATAGGGATAGAAGGACAGGAAGCTGTAGTCGGCGGTCATCACGACGGTCTGATCGCGGGGCCTGCCGGTCGCCGTGGCGATGGCGTGGTCGATGTCGGGGTAGAACTTCTCCGAACTCGGCGGGCGGCGGTCTCCGCGCTGGCCGTTGCCGTCGGTGTCGGTGTAGGCGATGGTGAGATCCGGGCGCAGCACGTCGGGGATGTCCTGGCTGAACGCGATCGCGGCTGCCAGGCCGACGGCGCCGGCGACGGGAAGGACGGCCCGGCCGCGCGCGGACAGCGCCCGGACGGCCTCGACGAAGCCGAATGCCCCGGCGGCCACCAGCAGCACGGTCAACGTGGGTTGCAGCCGGAAGGACAGCAGCGTGGTGCGCGCCAGCGTGGTCAGCATCGACAGCAGCGACCACAGGTAGACGGCCAGCACCCCAATGGCCAGGGCCCCCGCCCGCACGGACGACCCGGCCCGCACCACCAACCAGAGGGCGCCCAGCAGGCAGACCGCGCCCAGCAGGGAGAACTGCAGCATCGGGAAGGTCAGCACGGCGCCGTCGGCCGGCAGGTAGTGCTGGGCGCTGCCGGAGTTGCTGACCGGGCTTCGCACCGCGCGCAACAGGAACGGCAGCCAGGTGGTGCTCGCGATGGCCGCGGCGAGGACCGCGACGACGGCCAGCCGGCGCAGCGGGTCGAGCGCAGCCCTGGCGCCGCCCCGCCGCCAGCGCAGGCCGGCCAGCCACACGGCCATCAGCAGGACGGTGAACGCGCCGAACGCGAACAGCAGCAGGTACCAGGTGGCCATCCAGCCGACGAATAGTCCGGCGCCGACGATCGCGGCCCAGCCGCCGTTGCGCTCGCCGCCGCGCAGACCCGACCAGGTCAGCACCAGCACCGGCGGCAGCAGCACGGTGATCATGGCCGCGTAGGGCTCGGGCGAGCCGTAGGCGAGCGTCGCCGCCGCCGTCGCGGTGGTGACGATCAGCGCGTACTCGAAGCGCACCATCCGCCACCACAGCACCAGGGCGACGGCCACCGCGATCGTGATGGAGGTGACGGCCCACGGCTTGTAGACCTCCCAGGCCGGTGTGCCGCTCAGCGCCGCGGCGCGCCCGCCGAGCCAGAACCAGCCGGGCGGGTAGAACGGCGGCAGCCCGATGTAGGTCATGTCGCGCAGGGCGGGGCTGTCGGCGAGCCGGGTCAGGTATTCGGTGCGGAACTGCTGGTCGACGGAGATGCCGAACAGGTACAGCTTGGTCGCGCCCAGCGGCATGCCCAGCGTCACGACGGTGAACGCGGACACAAACGCCAGCCCGCCCAGCTGCGCGAGCCAGCGAAACCGGCCGGAGCGTCCCCAGGCCCAGCCCACGGCGACCAGACCGGCCAGGCAGCCGACCTGCCCCACGGTGGTCAGCGCGTGCAACTGGTTGGACGACGGGAAGGCCGGCCACTGCACGCGGGAGATGGCGACCAGCGAGATCACCGCGACCACGACGGCCACCGCCACCGCGACCGCCATCTGGCCCAGGACGGCCAGCGCGTTGCGCATGATCAGATTGGCAGCTTGCGGAAGACGCTCCGCGGGATGTGTCGCAACACCATCATCACGTAGCGGAATGCTGCTGGCGCCCAAACCAATTCCTTACCCTTTGCGGCGGCGGTCACGGCGAGGTTGGCGACGTACTCCTTGTCCACGGTCAACGGAGCTTCCTTGACGTGCGCGCTCATCCGGGTGCGCACCTGACCCGGGCGGATCACCAGGACGCGAACCCCGTACTCGCGCAGCGCCTCTCCCAGGCCCAGATAGAAGCCGTCCAGTCCCGCCTTGGTGGAGCCGTAGACGAAGTTGGACCGCCGCACCCGCTCGCCGGCGGCCGAGCTCATCGCGATGATCTGGCCGAAGCCCTGGGCGCGCATCTTCTCGCCCAGCAGCACACCCACCGAAACCGCTGCGGTGTAATTGATCTCGGCGGCCAAGACGGCCTTGCGCTGGTCCTGCCACAGCTCCTCGGCGTCGCCGAGGATGCCGAAGGCGACGATGGCCACGTCGACGTCACCGTGGGCGAAGGCAGCGTCGATCGTTTTCGGGTGGCTGTCGGGGTCGGTGGCCTCGAAATCGATCAGCTCGACCGAGCGCGCGCCCGCCGCCTTCATCTGGGCGACCGCGGCGTCGCGGCCCGGGTCGTTCGGCATGGCGGCCAGCACGATGCGGGCGTGCGCGTTCTGCAGGTAGCGCTCACAGATAGCCAGCCCGATCTCGGAGGTACCGCCGAGTAGCAGGATGGTCTGCGGATTTCCCACGGCATCTAAAACCATTGGCGCACCATTACAACAGCTCCAAACGTCGGGCCATGTCCGAGGCGAACACCCCGGCGGGATCAACCTTGCGGCGCACCGCGATCCACTCGTCGATGCGCGGGTACATGGCGTGGAAGGTCTCGGCACTCGCGCGGGAATCCTTGGCGGTGTACACCCGGCCGCCGAACTCCAGGACCCGCCGGTCGAGTTCGTTGAGGAACTCGTTGATGCCCGGCTTGTTGGGGAAATCCATCGCGACGTTCCAGCCGGCCATCGGGAAACTCAACGGCGCGCGGTTGCCCGGCCCGAACAGTTTGAAAACGTTCAGCGCCGAGTAGTGGCCGCGGGTCTGGATCCAGCGGATGATGGCCTTGAACTCGTCCATCGCGTCCGGCGGCACCAGGAACTGGTGTTGCGCGAAACCCATTGGGCCGTAAGCGTTGTTCCAGCCACTGACCAGGTCGAGCATGTGGTAGAACTGCGACAGGTTCATGATCTTGCCGGTGTAGTTACCGCCCAACCGGTAGTACACCTCGCCGATCGCCATGAAGGACAGCTTGTTCATCGCGCTGACGGGAAATACGTTCGGCACCGTCAACAGTTGTGGCGCATCGAATTTCAGCGGATCCTTGGCCAGCTTCTTGGGCAGTTGGTCGAGCTTCGCCAGGCTGCCGCGGCTGACGGCGGCCCGGCCGAGCTTGGGGGGCGGACTGATCAGGTCGAACCAGGCGCTCGAGTAGGTGTAGTTGGCCTCGCTGCCGTCGAGGTGCACGGCGACCGTTTCGTCGAGGTCTTTGGTGGCCACCCCGTCGGCGACGAAATAGGCCGTCTCGGTGGGCGTCATCTCGATGGTCGCGCGCAGCACGATCCCGGTCAGGCCGTTGCCGCCGACGGTGACCCAGAACAGCTCGGCGTCATCCCCGTCGGGGGTGAGGGTGCGGACGCTGCCGTCGGCCATCAGCAGGTCCATCGAGCGCACGTGGTTGCCGAAGCTGCCCGCGCTGTGGTGGTTCTTGCCGTGGATGTCGCAGGCGATCGCGCCGCCGACCGTGACCTGGCGGGTGCCCGGCAGCACCGGGACCCACAGCCCGAACGGGAGCGCCGCCTTCATCAGCTGGTCCAGGCTGACGCCGGCGTCGACGTCGACCAGCCGGGTGTCGGCGCTGATCGAGTGGATGCGGTTGAGCCCGGTCATGTCGATCACCAGGCCGCCGCCGTTTTGCGCGTTGTCGCCGTAGGACCGGCCCAGCCCGCGCGCAATGACGCCGCGACCGTGCGGGCCGCCGGATTCGGCGACCCGGGCGACGGCCTTCGCGATCACCTCGGGGTCGCGGGTCGAGAGCACCTCGGCCACCGACGGCGCGGTGCGGCCGAAGCCGGTCAGCCGGGTAGTGGTGGTGGGAATATCGGTGCTCAACATCGTCACAGAGGGTACCGCTTGCGAGCGTCGGCTCAGCGGATGCGGAAGATTACCGCCCGCTGTACGACGAAGTTGATCACCGTCGCGGTGCCCTGCGCTATCACGAACGCGACGGGTATCGCCCACCCGCGGTAGTGCAAAAGCGCCAGGCACAGATGGTTCAGGCCGACCTGCACGGCGAAGGTGATGCCGTAGAGAACCATGACCGCGACGAACCGCGCGGTGCTCGGGGCGGCCTGGAACGTCCACCGGCGGTTGATCAGATAGGCGGTGATGGTGCCCACGACGAAGCTGCTGGCCTTGGCCAGGTCGACCTGGACGCCAACGGCTTTGTACAGCGCCAGGTACAGGCCGAAGTCGACGATCCCCGCCAGGCCGCCGGTGACGACGAACCGCGTCACCTGTGTCGTCAGACTCAACTGCGGGCTCGGCGGCGCGGCGTCGGGCAGCGGGGCAACCATTGGGGGGAGTTTAACGGGACCGGCGGGGCCTCCCGGGACCCGACGGGACGCGTTACCGGGGCAGCTTGACCGATATGAGCTCGACCTGATCCTCGCCCTGCGGGGTCGAGTAGGTCACAGTGTCGCCGGCCTTGTGTCCGGCCAAGGCCTGGGCCAGGGGGCTGCGCGCCGTCAGCGTCTCGCCTTCCCGGCCGACCGGCGTCTCTTCGACGATGGAGATCACGTGCATCGTGACCACTTCCCCGTCGGAGAACCGAAGGGTCACCTCGGTGCCACCCGGCAGCGTTTCCGACGCGTCGGGCTGCGACGGCCCGGTCCGCATGCGCCGGTCCAGCTCGTTGATCCGGTCGCTGAGCCCAACCAGCTCCTCGGCGCGCTGAATCGCCTCGGCCGCGTCGCCGTGATCGCCCACCATGCCGCGGTCGTTCCGGACCTCCACCTCCAGGCGGTCCCGCCGCTGCCGCAGCCGCTCCAGCTCAGCGGCCAGGTTCGCCCGCGCCGCGTCCGCTGCTGATTGGACCTTTTTGCTCACGTCGATGGACCTTTCGCCCCGTTTGCTCAAGTGGCGTTCCAGTGTCGCACCACGACGAGGCGGCCGCCACCATTATCGAGTAAGCGGCGGGTCCCACTCAGCGACTGGTCGAGCCGGATTCGGAGTTCGTGGTGAGCGGCGGTGCGCCGTCCTCGTCGTCGTAGTACTCGACGGTGCCCCGCAGGGCGTCGAAGATCGCCCTGCCCTGGGCGACCAGGCCGCTGGCCACCTCGGTGAGCCCTTCGGCGCCGTTGAGCACGGTCACGTTGGCATTGGCGAGCCCCCGGGCCGCCTTCTCCACGATCTCGGGCAGCTGGTCGATGAGCGCCTTGTCCAGCGCGACCCGGTTGTGCGACGCCGCCGCCTCCGCCTGGATCTTCATCTTCTCCGCATCGGCGACGGCCAGGATGCGCACGCGTTCGGCCTCGGCCTCGGCGGGTTTGACCACTTCGGCGACCAGTTCCTGCTGGCGCAGCTCGGCCGCGCGTTCGGCCAGTTCGGTGCGCATCTGCAGCACCTCGCGCTGGGCCTCGGCCTCGGCCAGCGGCCCGGCCTGCGCGGCTTCGGCCTGGGCCTTATCCACCTCGGCCTTGTACTGCGCCTTGACGATCGCGGTTTGGCGGGCGAATTCGGCCTGCTTGCGCTGGGATTCCTGCTCGGCTTCGGCGGCCGCCTGGTTGGCCTGCGCCTGCGCGATCTGCGCCTGCTGCTGGATCGCGGCGTTGTGCGGTGCCGACATGGCGTCGATGTAACCCAGGCCGTCGTCGTCGATGGACTGGATCTGCAGGGCGTCGACGGTCAGCCCGATGCGGGCCATCTCTTCCTTGGACCCGTCGAGGACTTCGGTCGCCAGTTTCTGGCGCTCCCGGATGATCTCCTCGACCGTCATCGAGCCGATGATCGAGCGCAGGTGACCGGCGAAGATCCGGCCGGTCAGCACGGACATCTGGTCCTGCTCGGACAGGAATCGCTGTGCCGCGCTGATGATGCTCTCGGTGTCGTTGCCGACCTTGAAAGCGATCACCGCCCGGACGTTGAGGGTGATGCCCTGTTGGGTCACGCACTTCTCGGCGACCTCCGCCTCGCACATGGCCAGCGTGAGGAACCGAGCCTTGCGGAAGACCGGCAGGATGAACGCACCGTGACCGGTCACCACGCGGAACGGGGCGTTGCTTCTGGTTCGGGCACCGGAGATGAGCATCGCCTCGTCGGGGGCGGGCACCTTGTAACCGAGCATCGGGAACTCCTTTTTCGGGTTTCGCTGTTGTATCCCGGCGATCCGGGCCGTCTTGGGTCAGGCGAGGCCCTGCCAGGGCTCGACCACCACCGTCCGGGCGTCCCTGACTTCGACCACCAGCACCTCGGCGCCCTTGGGCAGGGGATGGTCGGACCACGCCAAAAACGCTTCCTTCGCACCCCGCACGGTGACCAGCACCTCGCCGGCGCCACGGTCCCCGCGGGTTGCCACGGTCAACGTCCCAACACAGCCGATTGCCGCGGCGTCGCTCACGAACGCATACTCTCGCATCGGCAATGCGGGCGTCGTGTTTCGTCTAAACGGGCCCGGCCGTGAGGGTGACGACGTGGTTGCGGCTCTCCCGGGCCTTGATGCGGGACACCCAGACCCGGCCGCCGGTCGCCAGCCCGACGATGTCTTCGACCGTTTCGAACGTCCAGGCGGCCGTGCCCGCCATCCCGGTGTCGTCCATGATCCGTAGGTCGATGACGCCGCGGTCGGCCAGCAGCTCGAACAGATCGCGCTGTGGGTCGTCGACCGCGATCAGGGTGGTGTGGTCGAACTGGTCGCGCAGTGCCATCCTGACCTCGTCGAGGGTGCCCTCGTCGATCACCGCGTCGGTGCCGGTTTCGGTTTCGGCACAGGCGAACTCGATGTCGAAGGCCCGCTCGTAGCCGTGCAGGAAGAAGCGTTTGCCGTGATTGGCCCACGAGCGATGGCAGCAGGGCAGGTTGTCGAACAGCCTGCGCTGGTGGAACCTGGCCGTGCGGCCCAGTGGCGCGTCGGCGCGGTGCACCGTGGCGACGCGGTCGCCGTCGACGAAGAGGGTGTTGCGCATGGGTCCCAGCCTCCGGCGCACGCCTTGCGGGATCCTCAACGAATTCTTGGAGCCGTCCCTCGATCGCGGTCGGTGCCTATCTTGGTAGGTGTGAAGGTTGGTCCCGGACGGTGGTCGTCGACGGCGGTGGCGGCGGTGCTGGCCGTTGCCGCGCTGCTTTCCGCGGCCCCGGCGTCGGCGGATCCACCCGACGACGCGTTCCTGGGGGCCCTGGCGGACAACGGGATCGTGCTGAACGACGACGCCGCGATCTCGATGGCCCGCTCGGTCTGCGCCGGGCTCGACCGAAACCAGAAATCGAGCGTCCTGGCGATGAAGGTGATGAAAGACGCCAACCTCTCGGCGCGGCAAGCCGGGTTCTTCGTCGGCGCTTCCGTGTCCGCCTACTGCCCGCAATACAAGGGGCAGGGCGACGGTTCGGTGGACTGGCTGAATCCGCTGCCCCCGCTCATGTGAGCGCTACATCGATTGCCCGGCTCCTCACGCCGCGTGCGCGGCGCATCGTCGCCGGGCTAGACCCAGTACGGCACCCGGGCGCGGTACTGCCGCATCGCGAACGCCGCCAGCACCCAGCCGACGACCGTTAGCACCCCCACCACGGCCCAGTGCCGCAGCTCCTGATGGGCGCCCAGCAGGGGGGCGCGAACGATGTCGAGATAGTGCAGCAGCGGATTGAGCTCGACGATCTTCGACCAGCGCCCGGCGCCCTGCTGCCGCAACGTGTCGTCGTTCCAGATGATCGGGGTCATGAAGAACAGCAACTGCACGACGGAGAACAGCAGCGGGCCGATGTCGCGGTAGCGGGTCGCCAGGATGCCGAAACACAGTGACACCCAAATGCAATTGAGGACGATCAGACCCAGCGCCGGGATCACCGACAGGTCCGCCCACGACCACGCCTTGGGATAGATGATCGCGATGACGGCGTAGATGACGATGTTGTGCGCGAACAAGATCATCTGCCGCCACACCAGCCGGTAGACGTGCACGCTCAGCGGCGTCGGCAACTGCTTGATCAGTCCCTCGTTGGCGACGAAGACGTCGGCGCCCTCGAGGATGGCCGCGTTGATGAGGTTCCAGATGATCAGCCCGAGCGTGACGTACGGCAGGTGCACGGAGAGCTCGAGGTGAAACAGCTTGGAGTACAGGCCACCCATGGCGACGGCGGTGGTGCCGGTCGCGATGGTGATCCAGAACGGCCCCAGCACGGAGCGGCGGTAGCGCTGCTTGATGTCCTGCCAGCCCAGGTGCAGCCACAACTCGTGCCGACGGAAGCCGGCCACCAGGTCGGCCCGGGCGCGGGTGAAGGTCCGCGACTGCGCGGCGGCGTCGATGAATGTCAAGTGGAGTCTCCCGGTTTGCCGAACTGCTCCCGACGCCCCAAGCGGCGCAACCGAATCCACTCGGACAGCCCCTTGGGGTCGCGGCGGGTGATCAGGAAGTACCAGCCGAACCGAACCCATTCCTGGGGCAGCAGCTTGCGCAGGCCCGGTTGGGACAGCAGGTAGCCGCGGTTGCGATAGGTGTAGAACCGCTTAGTCGGATTGTCGGGGTACTGGGTGTGCATGCGGCCGCCCAGAATCGGGCGGAACTCGTCGGATCCGCAGGGATGCAAGTAGATCGCGTCCAGGCAGGTGCCGAATGGTAGGCCGGACCGAACCAGCCTGCGATGCAACTCCACCTCGTCGCCGCGGATGAACAGCCGCATGTCCGGGACGCCGACCGCATCCAGGGTGGGCGCCCGGAACAGCGCGCCGTTGAACAGCGACGCGATCCCGGGCAACAGGTCCTGTCCCGCTTCGGTGCGCAATTCGCTTGCGCGCCTGCGCCATACCAGGCCACGGCGCAACGGGAACGCCAGCCGTTCCGGGTCGTCGGAGTTGCACACCATCGGCGAGACTTCGGCCAGGCCGTGCTTTTCGGCGCAGGCCAGTAGCGTGGCCAGCACGCGGGAGTCCTGCGGCCGACCGTCGTCGTCGGCCAGCCACACCCAGTCGGCGCCCTGCGCCAGCGCGTGCAGCATGCCGAGCGCGAAACCCCCCGCACCGCCGAGATTTCGGCGGGAGGGCAGGTACGTCGTCGAGATCGGCTGGGCCGCAACCAGTTCCCGGATGCGGGCGTCGGCGCCACCGTCGTTGTCGACGACGATCAGATGATCCGGTAGCCGGGTCTGCGCGCTGAGCGTGTCCAGCGACTTGGCGAGTTCGTCGGCGCGCCGGTGCGTGACCACGACGGCGATGATGGATTCACTCATCCCCGGATGCGCTCTGCGACAGCGGTTCGTCGGTGCGGCCCTGCTGGCGGGTCTCATCCAGTACTTCGCGCACGTGCCGGGCCGCGTCCTCGCCCTCGTAGGCGCGCACCACGTCTTCAATGTCACCGGCCTGGCGAATGACTCCGTGGTCGATCCACATCGCGGTCTTGCACAACCGGGCCAGGAACTCGTTGGAATGGCTGGCGAACACCAGGATTCCGGACCGCTCGACCAGGCCCTGCAGCCGCGACTGTGCCTTCTTCAGGAAGTCGGCGTCGACCGCGCCGATCCCTTCGTCGAGCAGCAGTATCTCGGGGTCGATGCTGGTGACGACGCCCATCGCGAGGCGGACTCGCATCCCGGTGGAGTAGGTCCGCAGCGGCATCGACAGGTAATCGCCCAGCTCGGTGAACTCGGCGATCTCGTCGACCTTGGCCAGCATCTGCTTGCGGGTCTGCCCGAGGAACAGCCCGCGGATGATGATGTTCTCGTAACCGGAGATCTCCGGGTCCATGCCGACACCCAGATCGAAGACCGGTGCGACCCGGCCGGTGACCGTCGCCCAGCCGCGGGTTGGTTCGTAGATGCCCGAAAGCAGGCGCAGCAGAGTCGATTTGCCGGCCCCGTTGTGACCGACCAGACCCACCCGGTCGCCCAGCTCGAGCGACATGGTGATGTCGCGCAACGCCTCGACGACGACCACGTTGGAGCTGTTGCGGCCGATCGTGCCGCCCGCCTTGCCCAGGAAGGCTTTCTTCAGGGAGCGCGACTTCGCGTCGAAAATGGGGAATTCCACCCACGCGTTGTGCGTCTCGATGTGAGGACCCGCCACCGTGCTTCGCTTACAGGTACTGACCGTGCCCGGACGCGCCCGGCTTGCCGACGCCGGGGGGCAGCGCGCCCTGGCGCATGTTCTCCAGCTGCGCGCGGGCGGCCATCTGCTGGGCGAACAGCGCCGTCTGGATGCCGTGGAATAGCCCCTCCAGCCAGCCGACCAGCTGGGCCTGGGCGATGCGCAATTCCGCGTCCGACGGCGCCGAGTCCTCGTTGAACGGCAGGGTGAGGCGGTCGAGCTCTTCGCGCAGTTCCGGCGCCAGGCCCTCTTCGAGCTCGCGGATGCTGGTCGCGTGGATCTCGCGCAGGCGGTTGCGGCTGGCCTCGTCGAGCGGCGCGGCACGCACCTCCTCAAGGAGTTGCTTGATCATCGTCCCGATGCGCATCACCTTGGCGGGCTGCTCAACCAGATCGGTCAGGGAGCGCTCGTCGGAGTCGTCCTCCGCCACCGCCGTGGTCCGCGGGTCGACGCCGCCGATGATCTCGATGTCATCGTCGTCGTTGCGGGTAGTCAATCCATCACCATCCTTTGCGGACTAAGAGTGCGGCGCCGCGCCGCTTCCGCGCCATTCGTAGATTCGGGCTCCACCATTGTCGTAGATCAGCGCCCACGACTTCGATTTATCCAGTGACACTAGTCCGTCGGGTACGGCGAAGCCCCGGACCGTCGGCGTGCTGGTGTAGATGTACCGGATATTGAGCGCCTTAATCGCCTCGACCACCCGCGGATCGGACTCGCCCTTGCGGGCTCCGGTCCAGAAGATGTAGCGGTTGGGTCCGGGGCCCATTTGCTGCGGGTAGTCATAGTGGGTCCACAGGGGGTGCAGGTCGGCGACGGCGTACATCCAGGCGGTTCCGTCGGTGTTGGCGTTGCCGATCACGGTGGTGTGCGCGCCCGGAAGCGTGGCCAGGTAGGCCATCGCCATCAGGTCGCGTTGGTCGATCATCACCGAGTCGTACTTGTCGCCGAACAGGACCAGGTGCCGATAGAAGTAGTGGCGGGCGGTGAAGACGGTCGTCGCCAGCAACAGCACGGCCGTGGCCGCGGTCCACGCCGGCGCGGGTGACGGTCGGGACCGGTCGGCGACTCGTTTGGCGCCGGCGACCACCCCGGTGACGATGACGAACAACGCGACGCCGGCCATAGGTTGCAGCAGCAGAGTGATGGCCGCCGAGATCCGGCGCGGGTCCTTGTAGAAAAACTCCCCGAACGCCCCGGCCAGCGCGCCGAGTGGGCCGCCCAGCGGTGTTCCCGCGTCGACGTCCACCACCACCAACAACAGCCATACGGCCAGCGGCCACCAGATCTTCTTGTAGGCGAAGAGGATCCCGCCGAGGATCGCCAGCGACATGAGCCCGTACTGGTAGGGGAAGTCGTTGAGATGACGCGAGTGCTGGAAGACGGCGTCGAACAGGCCCCGCTTCTTGCTGAGGTGGGTCAGGAACGAGTGCCCGGCGATGATGTCTTCCTGCTGCCGCACGCTGATGAACTGCGGCAACAGGATCAGCCCGGTGGCCGTCGTCACGCCGGCGACCGTCACGGCGTCGGCGACCCGGCCGCGCACCGGGCGCCGCAGCACGTCCAGCAACCACCAGGCCACCACGAACAGCACGACGATGAACCCGCCGGTCAGGTGGACCGACATCACCCCCACGAAGGCCAGCACCGCCACCGGGATGCGGTCGCGGTGCCGCAGCGTCGAGGCGATCAGCACGAACGTCGGGATGGCGACCCCGTAGGCCGCCAGGTTGGGCATCGCGGCGACGCCGAACTCGACGTAGGGGAGGGCGGTGAACGACGCCGACAGCGCGGCGGCGGTGGCGGCCGCGGCGGCGGTGCGCCATTCACACCAGGTCCCGCGCATCAACCGCCAGGTCAGCATCGCCGCGCTGGTGGGAAACAGCCAGACCGAGGCCGCCACCGAGCTCACCGTGTAGCCGGTGGTGGGCGCCGCCCCGGTGAGCTGACAGAAAACCGCGGTCAGGGCGTGGAACACCGACGGGTAGTACAGCGTCTGGTGCGTTTCGACGTTGCGCAGCTCGCCCATGTGCGTCGACGACGCCTGCCCGGTGTCGAGGATGAACCGCACCTCGTTGGCGTGCCAGACCGCGTCCCAGGTGCTGGGGATGGTCTGCCAATGCGCACCCAGACCGCGATAGGCCGCCCACATGATCAGCAGCGACCCGAGCAGCACCCCGGCCGCCACCGTCACCGCCGGCCACCGGCCGATCCCGCGGGCCTCCGCCTCGACGTCGCGGTAGCGGCCGACCAGCAACTGCAGGACCGTCATCAGCAGGCACACCCCGACCAGCGTCGCCAGCGCCGTCCAGCCGTTCCACGGGATTCCGACCGCGCCGAACGGGATGATCGCCAACGCGATCGCGCCGTAGGTCAGGGCCGGGCCCACCGCGACGGCGACAGGCCAACTGAGCTGACTGATTCGCGCGACGATCGCCCCGGGCGCTATCAGCAAAAACAATGCGATCAGCGTTCCGAACCAGAGGCCCACTCGACTAGTATGGCTGGCCGGGTGTCCTGCCTCGGGAAGCCACCGGCCGGCTTGAAGCTGTATGGCACCCGCTACGGTCACAGTTTCGCGGAAATGCGCAAGCTCTAAGGTGGCTGGCATGGCTTACGACGTCGCCCGGGTGCGCGGACTGCATCCGTCGCTGGGTGACGGGTGGGTGCACTTCGACGCGCCGGCCGGGATGCTCATCCCCGATTCCGTCGCGACCACCGTTTCGACCGCCTTCCGCAGGTCCAGCGCCACCACGGCGGGCGCCCACCCGTCCGCGCAGCGCAGCGCCGCCATCCTGGAGGCGGCGCGGGCGGCGGTGGCCGACCTCTTCAACGTCGACCCGGCGGGCGTGGTGCTCGGGGCCGACCGCGCCATCCTGCTGTCGGCGCTGGCCGAGGCGTCGTCGTCGCGCGCCGGGCTGGGCTACGAGGTGGTCGTCAGCCGCCTCGACGACGAGGCGAACATCGCCCCGTGGCTGCGGGCTGCGCACCGCTACGGCGCCAAGGTGAAGTGGGCCGAGATCGACATCGAGACCGGCGAGCTGCCGACCTGGCAGTGGGAGGGTCTGATCGGGAAGTCGACCAGGCTGGTGGCCGTCGCATCCGCGTCCGCGACGCTGGGCACGGTCACCGACCTGCGAGCCATGACCAAGCTGGTGCACGACGTGGGCGGGCTGGTCGTGGTCGATCATTCCGCCGCGGCGCCGTACCGGTTGCTCGACGTCAAGGAGAGCGACGCCGACGTGGTGGCGGTGAACGCCCTGGCGTGGGGCGGTCCGCCGATCGGCGCGGTGGTGTTCCGCGATCCGGCGCTGCTCAACTCGTTCAGCTCCATCTCGACGGACCCCAAGGCGACCGGCGCGGCGCGGCTCGAGATCGGCGCGCACCAGTTCGGTCTGCTCGCCGGGGTGGTCGCCAGCATCGAGTACCTGGCCGCACTCGACGAGTCCGCCCGCGGTAGCCGCCGCGAACGCCTGTCGGTGTCGATGCAATCGGCCAGCCTCTACCTGAACCGGATCTTCGATTACCTCATGGTGTCGCTGCGGTCGTTGCCGTTGGTCATGGTGATCGGCCGTCCGGAGGTGCGGATCCCCGTGGTCAGCTTCGCCTTGAACGGCGTGCCCGCCGAACGGGTGGTGCAGCGGCTGGCGGACAACGGAATCCTGGCCGTCACCAACGAGAATTCCCGCGCGCTCGACGTGCTGGGCGTCAACGACATCGGCGGCGCGGTCACCGTCGGGCTCGCGCACTATTCGACGACGGCCGAGGTGGACCAGTTGGTCCGCGCGCTGGCCTCCCTGGGCTGAGCTTTCAGGGGCCGCTAGACCGTCAGCACGATCTTGCCGGTCACCTTGCTCGACGTCAGCTGTTGATGTGCCTCCGCGGCCTGCTGGATGGGCATGCGGGCGCCGATGATCGGCCGGACGCGGCCCTCGGCGATCATCGGCCACACCGACCCGATCACCGCCTGCACGATCTCCGTCTTGCTGTTCGGGCCGGTCACCGGCCGGGCGCGCAGCGTGGTGCCGATGACCCGCGCGCGCTTGCCGAGCAGCTTGGCGATGTTGAGCTCGCCCTTGATGCCGCCCTGCATGCCGATGATGACCAGCTGCCCGTCGGTCGCCAGAGCGTCGATATTGCGGTCCAGGTAGGCGGCGCCCATGATGTCCAGGATCACGTCAGCCCCACCGCATTCGCGCAGCCGCTCGACGAAGTCCTCGTCGCGGTAGTTGATGGTGATCTCGGCGCCCAGCTCGCGGCAGAACTCCAGCTTCTCCACCGAGCCGGCCGTGACGGCCACCCGGACGCCCAGCGCCCGCGCGACCTGGATCGCGTGGCTCCCGATCCCGCTGGCGCCGCCGTGCACCAGCAGCAGCTGCCCCTTGCCGAGGTGGGCGGTCAGCACCAGGTTCGACCACACCGTGCAGGCCACTTCCGGCAGCCCGGCCGCGTCGACGAGGTCGACTCCAGAGGGAATCGGCATCACCTGGCCGGCGGGGACGGCGACGTATTCGGCGTATCCGCCGCCGGCCAGCAGCGCGCAAACCTCTTGGCCGACGGGCCAATCCGAGACGCCGTCGCCGGTTTCCGCGACGACGCCCGACACCTCCATGCCGATGATTTCGCTGGCGCCCGGTGGCGGCGGGTATTTGCCGGCGGCCTGCAGCAGGTCGGCGCGGTTCACGCCGGCCGCGGTGACCTTGATCAGCACCTCGCCGGGCCCGGCGGACGCGTCTGGGACGTCTTGCCAGGACAGCTGATCGGGGGATTCGGCGACTATGGCGCGCATGGTGGCCACGCTACCGACCCCCGTTACCCTTACTCGTGGTGGCGTGGCAGAGCGGCCTAATGCACTCGCCTTGAAAGCGAGAGACGGCTAACACCGTCCGGGGGTTCAAATCCCTCCGCCACCGCGTGTCAGCCGGCGGGCTGGTGCAGCGTTAGGGCGTAGCGAAGCAGCGCACCGACACCGTCGGCCGGTGCGATCCGCTCGTCGGTGCGCACCAGCGACGCCCCGATGGAAACCGCGAACAGGGGCAGCGCCTCGTCGGCCCGCAGCGTCTTGGCGGGCGCGGCGCCCTGCTCCGACAGCACGTTCTCATTCGGGGCGATCGTCGTCAGCGCCTCGTCGGCGACCACGGTGGCGTCGCCGAGATCGCCGACGATCAACGTGTCGACCGCGCCCTGGCGCAGCGCGGAGCAGACGGCGTCGAGCCCCTCGGCGGCGAGCCCGGACTGCCGGCCCACCTCGGCGGTGAACCGACCGGCGGCAGCGTCGATCACCTTCAACCGTCGCTCGACGAAAGCGGCTTCGATGGCCCGCTGCACTTCCTCGTCGTCGTGGCCGCTGTGCCGCGCGCCCACTTGTAGCTGAATTACCTTGTCGTGCAGCCGATCCGGCAGGGTGGCCAGCAGGTCCGAGCGCGACCGCACCTCGCCGACGATGAAGACCAGCTCGATGGACTTGTCGTCGACGAGCTGTCCGATCCGGTCGGCGACGGCGCGCACGTTCTTGCGGGCGGCTTCGTCGGTGCGCAGTTGCGGGTCGCCGTATCCGGCGGTTTCTGCCCCGGCGGCTTTATGCACGGGATAGCCTCCGCCGTCGACTGTTTCCGTTCGCAGCGTGCCGTTGACGTGGGTGGTGATGTCGGCGCCGGTGTGGTCGACCACCACCAGCAGATAGTCGGGGTAGTCGAAGCCGAGTTCGACGAGCGGAAGGACGAACGGCAATTCGGAGACCCGGACGACCGCTTCGGCGGTGGGCCGGGTCAGATGTTCGTTGAGCAGCACGCCCTCGGCGCTCGCCACCACGCCGCGGCCACTGCGGCCGATCGGCGGACGCAAATCCTGCACGGCACGGCCGATTTCCTCGGTCACCGCCGCGGGCGCGCCCTGCCGTTCCAGGTCTTCCTTCAGCGCCCGCCATTTGAGGTCGAGCTGAGCTTCGGCGTCGTGGGTGTCATGCGAGTCGTCGAAGTAGACCGACGCGAACGGCGCGGGGGCCTCTAGCAGCTTGCGGAAGCGTTCAGAGTCCATGTCTTTGGGTGCCCGACGAGGCGGGCCGCAAACACTAGTAGCTGCGATCGCCTTCGCTGCTGTCGAAGAACCGCCATTCGCCGTCGGCTTCGACCTCCATGCGCCAGCCCAGTTCGTTGCCCTCGACCGCCTCATCGGCGAACCACGCGTGCGCCTTGTCGGCGCTTTCGATGTCCTTCGTCGCGACGACGTCGCCCTTCGGGTTGAGCACTCGGTAGGTAGCCATGGCGGCAGTGTTCCCACCGGAGGCGACCCTCAACCGGCGGGGATCTCGGCGGTGATCGTGTCCATCAGGGCGGTGTACCGCTTGGCTTCCGGGTCGCGCCCGGGCTTTCCGCTGCTGACCACGCCGGCGGCCAGGCCGCGCGCCGGGTCGGCCCAGATCGCGATGTTGACCAGGCCGAGGTTGCCGAACGCGTGCGGCGAGTTGAGCCCGAACGGACCCCAGCGGTTCGTTCCGAGGATGAATCCGGTGCCCCACCGGGCCGGTTGCAGCCCGACCGCGAAATCCGGTCGCAGTCGGCGGCATTCCTTGATCGCGCCGTACATCGTCTCCGGGCTCATCACCCGCACGCCGTCGAGATTCCCACCGCGACGCCAGATTTCGGCGAACCGTGACATCTCGTGCGCGGTCGACACCGTGTTGGACGACGGGATGATGGTGGTGAGAAACATCGGGGTGTTGGTGATCGGGATCATCTCGTGCACGGTCCCACCGATCGCCTTGCGGAAGATCTGCGCGACCACCGGCGGCAACGGGCGGCCCGTCGCGTGGCTCGGCGCCACCAGGGGCAGGTCCTCCTTGGCGACACCGAAGTTGGTCCACCGGAAGCCGAGAGGGTCGAGGACCTCAGTGGCGAGGATCTCGCGAATCTCCTTGCCGGTGGCCGCGTAAACGATCTCGCGCACCAGCGGACCCCAGGTCAGCGCGTGGTAGATGTGCACCAGTCCCGGCCGGTAGAGGGGGCGCAGCTCACCCAGCTTTTGTTGCGCGTACTCGTGGTCGTCCGCGCGTTTGACGTCGGGTTTGGGCCCGGTCGGGAAGGGAAGCCCGGCGCTGTGGGTCATGACGTGCCGGATGGTGATCCGATGCTTGCCGTGACTGGTGAACGTGGGGATGTAGTCGCAGACCCGGTCGTCGAGCGAGAACACGCCACGCTCGACGAGCATGTGCACCACCGTGGCCGCCATTCCCTTGGCCGCCGAGTACACGCAGAACGGAGTGTCCGGCGTGACGGGGATCTTCTCGGCGTCGGGCGGGTCGCTCGGCGCGTTGCCCCAGCCGTGGCCGATCGCGCGGTTGAGCACGACGCGCCCGTGCCGACGGATGCACAGCTGGATGGCGGGTTGGAAGCCGCCCTGGTACCAGTGCCGCGCGGCGCCCCAGATCCGCTCGACCGCGGCGCTGTCGATTTCCGAGTGGTCTTCGTCGCCGATCGTCGTCACGGCGTCCAGGTCGCCCGGGACGCGGATCTTGCCGTCTGGTGTCACCTCAGCGAGGGTACGTGGCGCCGGATCACTCCCCGGTGAACCGCGGCGGCCGCTTCTCGAATGTCGCCGCGATGCCCTCGGTCAGGTCCTTCGACGGCAGGAAGGCGGCGTTCCAAGCGGCCACGTAGCGCAGGCTCTCCGACACCGCGGCGACGCGCTGCTGGTCGAGGACGTCCTTGATGCCGTGCACGGCCAGCGGCGGGTTGGCGGCGATCTCGGCCGCGGTGGCATGCGCGGCGGCCAGGGTCGCCTCTGGGTCGTCGTACACGTCGTTGACCAGGCCGATCGTCTCGGCCCGGGCCGCGTCGATGTCCTTACCGGTCAGCGCGAGTTCGCGCAGGTGCCCGTCGCTCAGGATGTACGGGAGGCGGGCCAGGCTGCCGACGTCGGCGACGATCGCCAGCTTGACCTCGCGCACCGAGAATTTGGCGTCGGAGCTGGCGTAGCGGATGTCGACCGCGGAGATCAGGTCGACCCCGCCGCCGATGCACCAGCCATGCACCGAGGCGATGGTCGGGGTGCGGCAATCCGCGACCGCGGTGATCGCGCCCTGCATGCGCTTGACCTCCGCGTGGAAGACCGCCCGCGGGCCGGCCAGCGCGTCCCCGGACAGCAGCGGGGTGAACGAGCCGCCCATCGCGGGCACGTCCAGGCCGTAGCTGAAGTTCCTCCCGGAGCCGGTGATGACGATGGCCCGCACTTCGGGGTCGGCGTCCAGCGCCGCGAACAGCTCCGGCATCTCCGACCAGAACGCCGGGCCCATCGCGTTGCCCTTGCCCGGGCCGATCAGCGTCACCTGGGCGACGTGATCTTTCGTTTCCACCGTGACGGATTCGTATGCTTGCGCCATATCGAGACCGTAGCGTGGCAAACATGGCTCCTGATTTGCGGCCCGGCCCCCATTCGCCGCCCACCGACGAACTGCACAGCGCTGAGGACACGCTCGGGGTTTTGCAGCGGGTGCTGCACACCATCGCCGCTGACGACCTGTCGCGGCAGACCCCGTGTGCGGAGTTCGACGTCGCACAGCTGACCGATCACCTGCTGAACTCGATCACCGCCCTGGGTGGCATGGTCGGCGCGGAGGTCCCGGAGCGCGACGAAGCCGATTCGGTGGAACGCCAGGTGGTAGCGGCGGCCCGGCCCGCGCTGGACGCCTGGCACCGCCACGGCCTGGACGGGTCGGTGCCGTTCGGCAAGACCGAGATGCCCGCGAAGAGTGCGTGCGCCGTCCTGTCAATCGAATTCCTGGTCCACGCTTGGGATTACGCAGCAGCCGTGGGACACGAGATCAACGCGCCCGAGCCGCTGTCCGAGTACGTGTTGGGGCTGGCGCGCAAGGTCATCAGGCCGGAGTTCCGCGGGGAGGTCACTGCGACGATGGTCTACGACGGCCAGCCGGTGCACGACCACTTCAAGAAGATCGACGACGATGCCGTGATGGGAATCATGAACGGCAAGGGCGTCCGGGATAACGGCCGGTACTACTACTTCTACCTCGAACGCGTGTAGCGGCTGAGCCTTCGAATGTGCGGCTGGACGCACATTCGGCGACCAGTGCGCGGCTGGACGCACACTCGGCCAAGCGACGAGCGTTACCGCGCGGGGTTGCGGCCGGTGAACGCGACCAACTGCTCGAGCGCGCCGGCATCTTCGGGCACGTCCACCGGGTCGTCGAACCCCGCGCCGCCGCGGAACTCCGGCCTGATGACCTTGCGCGCCAGCCCCAACACGTACTCGGACAGCGGCTCGGGCGCGTTGATCTC